>CAYYHN010000038.1:0-12765 GCA_964471245.1 uncultured Rhodothermaceae bacterium
GTAAACTTCTTCATTGAAGTTGCTCGTGGCATCGTCGTTAAAGCCAAGGTTGTCACGTTTGTGGGAGAAAAACCCTGCAAACGTGTCGCTGCCATCCTGAGTACTTACAGAGACGACTCCAGAAGTCACGTCTCCTACTTCAGCTCCGATACCACCTGTAGTAACTTCGACTTCACTGAATGCATTTGAGCCGATGTCGAGTCCGAAACCAGTACCAGCGAGTGGGTCTTTAGCTGAGACACCATCAACAATGAATCCTGTTTCTTCTGCACGGCCTCCACGAATGTAGAGCCCCGTTGGGTCGCGAACGACGCCAGCTTGCTGCGAGACGGCTGCTTGTACATCACGAATGGGGGCAGCTTCGAGTTGTTCGCGAGAGATGCTAAACGTGCTAGATGAATCCTCTACATCAAGCAGCGGTTTCTCACCAACGATCACGACCTCTTCACCAACGGAGAGGACTGCTTCCTCCAATTCAATGTCGAGCGTGGTCGTTTGGCCTGCAGTTACGTTGATTCCAGTGAACAGCTTCTCAGCAAACCCGATGTATGTAACTTTTACACTGTATTCGCCCGGACGTAGTCCTTCAATTCGGTAATTCCCATCGAAGTCGGTGGCCGCACCAAACGATGTGCCCACCACAACGATATTAACACCGATAAGGGGTTCGTTGGACGCGGCATCGCGGACGGTTCCAGCGAGGTTGCCTTGCGCTGTAGCTACGGCAGGCAGCAACAGGAGCAGGCTTAACGCGCTGAGAGAAAAGAACAGCGAACGCATGGATACGGGAGCGAAATAAGTTAGCGTTTCGGGAAGCCGAGACTTTCGAGCATCAGTTTGATGGCGTCACGGGCAACTTCTGGGTCATCGTTTTCACCGACGAGCAATGGGAGTCCGGAAGCATCGCTAATAAGCGGTAGTGCGAATAACCCCACACGTTGGTCTTGGCTGATGGATGCGATGGTACTTTCGAATGGCCAGACGCCCCGGCGACCACCTTGGCGTGTGATGTACTGATATTCCGCCTCAAACACCGAAATCGCATTCGCACTCGTTGCTACAAAAGGCAGCGTTCCTATAAGCACGCTGCTGGTTTTCAGTGTAGGCATTGGCTGGCTTATGCCCGGGAGATTATTATTCGGTGCAATCGTTGCCCCGCGCAAGAGGCGCAGTGAACTGCGAAGCGTATCGGGAAAGGTGACGAGGTCATTGAGTGGCAAGAGTAACACCGCCGGATTCCCTAAAATCTCAGAAGGATCGGAGGGCAGCGTGATCGGCGAATGCACCATCATGCGCCCGCCTTCCTCAAAGAACTGATTCGTAGCACCAGCAGCAAAGGGTAAGTTGTTGCTCGTCGTGTTGTTGGTAGAGTTGGTCGAGACCCAATAAATGTAATCGTAGAGTGCAAGCGTTTGATCCAGCATCGGCGACTGGACACTTGGTAGACTTTCCGAACGCGATGTCGTCGAAGTAGAGCCACTTGTGAAGGGTAGTGTGATGTTCCACACGTCAATGGGCTCGCCAGAAGGCAGGAATTCCTGCAAGAGCGTACGGTGAAAATCTTCGATGACAGGCCACGTGTTTTTGCGGTAGTCGTTCACGAAGAGTACACGTCCTTGAGGACGACGCACATACCACGATTCGAGATCGTCTGCAGGGAAGCGGATGCGTATGCTGGTTGTATCCGTAAGGTCCTTGGCGCGGAGATAGAGGACGTTGGTGTCGTCTAGGCGGAAGTCAGGGATGCGGATTTGGGACCGCTGGAACGCACGGCCAAGGTAGACTTCGGCCTCTGTGACATCTTGATTGTCGGCCGCGACCAGCGTGATAAAGTCGATGTCAGCGGGGAGCTCGACGAAATTGAGCGAGTCGTTCAGGCTTACTTCGATGCTCGCAAGGTTGGTAATACCTTCAGGATCGTCTGCAATCCACGAGAAGGAAGCAATCGTAAAGGTGGTATCCGGTGGCAGTTCGAAGCCATTGAGCCGCAGGGTCGGTGGTGAGTTTTGGATGGGGTAGACTGTTCGCGCGGGCGATGGGTCTACTACGCCTTCGTTGTCAAGGGCGCGGACTTCGAACACAACATTGGCAACGCGTTCGCCGCGTGGGATGGGCAGGAGGATGAGGGTGTCGTTGCGGACCGTGCTGGACCATCCTTCTTCGGGGCCGAGGCTTTGGCCTTCATCAAAGAAGCGCAATTGAAAACCTTGCACAAACCCATCAGGGTCCGTGCCGCTCCAGGTCGCCGAGACCGTACTCGTCAGGCGATCATCGGCTGGAATGTTGTCCACGAGCGAGGTGTCGCGGACGCTGAGTTGGGTGTCTGGCGGCTGGTTTGCAAAGCGTTCGCCCGTGATGTCGGTGTCACACGAGATCAACACGAAGGCGACCAGCAGGCAGGCAAGGACGGTCAGGCGCACGTCAAAAGAGAAAAGCGAAGGAACCCCGGGCGTTTGTGTCAGCCAGCATGGACTACACAAACGCCCGGAGGATTCAATCAGGTTACTTGAGCAGGGTCATGGTCTGTGTGAGCACCTTCTGACCTGCTTCTAGGCGGTACAAGTACACACCACTCGACAGGTTAACGGCGTCGAACGAGACGCTGAAGCGGCCTACTGGCTGGTTGTTGTTGACCAGTGTCGCCACTTTTCGGCCCAGCATATCAAACACTTCGAGCTTCACCAAACCAGCTTCTGCAACGTCATACCGGAGGGTCGTCGTTGGGTTGAATGGGTTCGGGAAGTTGCCGTGGAGCGCAAACTCTGTCGGCACGCCAATGGCGTCGGTGTTCGTGATGGCGTCACGCGTGAGGACAACGCTTGCGGCTGGACCTTCCGTGGAAGCCGTGCCGTCCGAAGCGATGACACGGTGGTAAACCGTAACCGCTTGGCCGAGGCCAACACCCGCATCGGTCAGAATCTGGCCGACAACGCCGAAGGTGGTTTCAAACTGCAACGCGTCTGCAACATCCGCATCAACCAACGTCGAGGTGAAGTCGGTTGTGGTGCTGAGCTGGCATCGCCATCGGCATCGGTCGAAGCGGCCCACGTGGCGACAAACGGTGTGGTCGGGTCGCCTGCAATGGTAACCATCGCACCTTCTGCAGGAGCCGTAATGGTTGCTGCCGTCGGAGCCGAGTTGCCACCTGCTGCGACGAGTGGATAGCTTGCAAGTGCGTTGTTTGTGGAGAGCACGACCAGCGCGTTATTGTTCGTGTCGTAAGCCACGAAGCCCGTCGAGTTACCGTTCGGTGCGGTACCCAAAACTTCAGTCATCGAAACAACAGCTTCGCTACCGGCATCCGTCACGTCCACAATTGCGAACTGCTCACCAATCTGGAATTGCGGACCTGTTGCAACGTACTGACGGCCATTCCACTCGAAGTACGCCACATCGCCGTAGAGCGTGCTCACTACATCGTCTGGAATTTCGCGGATGATCGAGCCGTCATCGGTGTTGATGAGTGCTAAGAACTGGAAGTCACCGGGGTTGTTGATCCATGCTGTGTTCGTTCCTGGGACCGGAGCGATTCCATAACGAGCACGGTTTTGGCCCATCGTAGGCACGATATACGTCGGTCCTGAAGCCGTCGAACCATCCCAAGCAAGCTTGGCGATGCGATCTTGACCGCTAGAGCCCGAGATGAAGAACGTAACGTCATTGCCCGATCCGGTTACACCAACTCCGTCGCCGTAACGAGGACCATCCATTGGACCGTCGTAGACACGAACGGGTGCGGCGTCTTCATTGGCCCAGCGGTACACGCGGACGGGACCCGTGGTCTCTGGGCTTACGGTGAGGTTAGCTCCCCAAATCTGACCGTCAGACGTGATGGCGATTTCACTTAGCGTGAAGATACCACCTTCAACGCCCGTCATGTCGAGCGCTTTAAGCGAGTCACCCGTAGCGGCGTCGATCACAACCACGTTGGTGCCACCATTACGTGAGACTACAAGGATGTTACCCGTAGCTTGGTTGAAAGCACCACCACGTTCGGTGTTACCCGTGCCAAGCCATGAACGCGTGCCACCAGTAACGCTCCACGTTGGGGCATCGAGGAAGTCATCAAGGCCGCCAGCCGTAGCTGGACCACCAATGTCTGTAGCAGGGTCTTGCGGGACGAGTTTGAATTCGCCAAACGAGAACCACCACACGCCTTGGATGAAGCTACGCCATTGGTGAAGGTTGTTGCGCTGAAGTCGCTGCCGATCAGGTCAGAGCGGTCATCAGCTTCGATGGCTCCAGACTCCATGCCATCAGACGAGAACGACCATTCCCCGAAGCCCGTGTCATTGTCGATGATCGTAACGTTCTCGAAGCGCAGCAACATAGCTTGGTGGGCTTCTGCAGTACCCTCGTCCGTCAATACCGTCGTTGGGACGGTCAGGTAGCCATAATCGGCGGTATTGCCTGTTTTGGTATAGGTAACATCCTCAAGGGTGGTAACACCGAAGTTTTCATCGATTGTTGCCGCCGTCACATTGATTTCGTCGCCTACAGCAAGGTCACCCGCGTTACTAGTCTCGAGGAAGATACCCGACCATGGACCCTTGTTGGGGTCGTCTTGAAGAGCAATCAAGCGGTCGTTAGGTACAATTGCCGTGACAACAGCGGTCAAATCCATTCCCGTCAAGGCAAAGCCGTCAAATGGGCTATCACCTTCGCCGCCATCAGCTGTTTGCTGAATGTCGGAGATGTCATCAAACGTTGTGATGACACGCGTAGAAGCGGATCCACCCGTGCCGACGTTGCCGAAGCTGTCGGTTGCTTCGAGTACGTACGTCACAAACGTCTCGTCCGTCGTCGGAAGCGTTAGTGTGGCCGACCATGTATTGTCTGAGCCAGCCGTAGCATCAACACGCGAACTGCTACCGTCCGAAAGAGTGACAACAAAAGCTGCTGAGGCAATGGTCGCACCGTTCACACCTTCTGCTGTGGCTGTAGCCGTGAACGTACCGCCAGCAGTTGGGAGAGCGTCGGGCGTGTTGGGTGTACCTACGAGCGGTGGCTCGGTGCTACCCGACTGATCGCCAATATCCGTGGCCGGATCTTGTGGAACTAGCTTAAACTCACCAAACGAGAACCACCAGACACCTTGAATGAAGCCCACTGTGCTACCATTCGTAAAGGTGGTTGCACTGAAGTCCGAAGGAATAAGGTCCGAACGGTCATCCGCTTCGATGGCGCTTGCGCTCGTTCCATCCGATGAGAACGACCACTCACCAAATCCGGTGTCATTGTTGATGATCGTCACGTTCTCAAAACGAAGGATCATGGCTTGATGGGCTTCTGCCGTACCCGGATCGGTCAGCACATCCGTAGTTACCGTCAGTGGGCCGTAGGTAACTGTGTTGCCCGTTTTGGTATAAGTCACGTCATTCAACGTGGTAACAGCCCCGAAGTCTTCGCTAACCGTAGCAGCTGTGATATTAATTTCGTCACCAACAGCTAAGTCTGCTGCATTGCTCGTTTGCAAGAAAATACCCGACCAAGGGCCGAGATTCGGGTCGTCCTGAAGGGTAATGAGGCGGTCGTTGGGAACGATAGCCGTCACAACTGCTGTCAGATCCATGCCGGTGAGAGACAAACCATCAAATGGGCTGGCTCCAACACCGCCATCAGCGGTCTGCTGAATGTCGGAGATGTCGTCGAATGTGGTGATCACACGTGTCGATGCGGAGGCACCGGTCGTTGTGCCGCCTTCGTTGTCCGTTGCTTCGAGCGCATAGGTCATAAAGACGCCATCAGCTGAAGGGAAGGTCAGGGTAGCCTCGTAGGTGTTGCCACCGGTGTTGTTTGCAGCTACACGCGTCGGGCTGGACGGGTTATCCGAATAGGTCACGACAAACTCGACATTGGTCAGCGTACGTGTAGCGGCTGCCTCAGCTGTAGCGGAAGCTGTGAACGTACCGCTAGCCGTCGGCAATGTGGTGGGCGTCGTAGGTGCGGATACCGTCGGTGGAGCTTCCGTCACTTCGAGGTCACTGTCCACGAACGGGTTGATGCTCATGATGAGGTTGTCGTTCGCACTGCGACCCGAGCCGTTGTCGCCATTCAAGGCGAGGAATCCTTGGATGTTGACCGTCGAGCCAATGGCTGGCGGGACGAAGTCGGTCGTACGCGCATTGTATCCAGCGTCCGTGTAGAAACCCCCGTTGCGGTCGTTACGGTAACGGAGCGAGGTATCGTAGAAGTTCAACACCGTCACGCCATCATCCGTACTTACCGACCAGTTTGGACGGTCGCTAGAGATGTCACGGTCGATGATTTTGGCTCCTTCGATACGGACGTACATGCCGCGAAGATTCTGGAGGTTATCCCAGTTCGGGAGCACAAGCCCGTCACCTTGCGATGCGTTGGCGTCAGCCGTTGAAGCGAGCGTTTCAGGCTGTAAAATCGAGTCCGGCAGGTTAAACGTAGCGTCGTTGTAAGCACCAACGACCGTCACGCTGCTGGGAGCAATCTGCATGGTCTCGTTGAAGGGCGATACCGTGCCGACGACTTGCACCACGTCACCGACGAGTACACCGTCAAGACCTGTCGTTAAGAAGTCACCGTCCACAACTTGGATGCCCATCCCCGCATTGCCTTCGGTAGCAGCGGCAACGTCACGCATGTAGACGTGGATACGCGATGGGAAGCCGGGGTTAGAACCCGATTCATTACCCAAACCCGAGTTGAGCGGGTCTGACATGACAACCGCCGTGATTTGCACTTCGGTGCCACTGAGGGCATTAAACATGAGGCTACCGGCATCGTCATCCGTGACGGCTGTGCCGAGCGCCTTTATCGCATCAATATTTGCCTGCGATATCTCATTGATCTGCTTGACCGTTACCACTTGCTGTGCCCACGTAGGAGCCGCAACAAAAAGGAGCAAAGCCAGCAGCATCGTAGCTTTACGTAGCATACAATAACCTGTGGTTGTGGATGGTGGAAGGTGGAATGGGGGGAGCCGTTCGAGGTGCGGCTTACCGTATGATTACAAATTTACCCGATTGAACTTCATCGGTGTCGAGGTCTTTCACGGTGTAAAGGTATAAGCCAGTTGAAAGACTGAGTCCGTTATCCGATAGCAAGTCCCAACTGTGTTCGCCACCTGAGAGGGTCCGGTTGTCTGCGCTAAAACTGTCGTACCAGCGGATATCACCACTATATGTGGAGGCATCATGCTCTAGCGTTTTGACAACTTCTCCGGCTAACGTATAGATTCGGATTTCGGCACGAGGTGGGACATTGTAGAAGTTCAGACGGCGGGTTCTGTTGGTGTCGCCGTCCCATGCCGCATTCACACGATACGGGTTTGGATAGACACCCACGCGCCGGGTACCCGTTTCGTCGGCGGGCGTTCCCGGAAAAACGCGGGTTGCATTGGCCGTACGTGAGGATTCGAATGATGGGAGGCCTGCATCAAGGTCGCCCTCGTCGAACGCAGTGATCGTAAACAGGTACTGCCAACCTGCCAGCAGGTCGTCTATTTCTAAACGGTACCAGTATTCGTTGGGGTCGTTGTCGAAGGTGCGTGGTTGGCTGAGCGCGATTTCGTTGAACCCCGTGTTAAATCCTACACGGTTGCCTGTGCGATCGTACTGTGCAATCAGAGAAGCTTGGGCTAAGATGTTGCCGGAACGATCGTCTCCGGGGTTGCTACGGTACACACGATAGCCCTCGAAATCGCGGCGTCCGGTCACTGGGTCCAGCGACTCCTCGGAGCTGCGGTCCCAATACAAGGCTACGCGGTTGTCCTGCTGGCCCGTCACTGGATCTGTGGCAGCTTCAAACTCCACGCGAACGTTGGGTGAGCTTGGCGGCTCTGGAATCAAGTACCGATCCAAGACACCGTTGTTGTTGACATCCTCCCCAGCATCAAGGCGGCCATTGTAATTGTTGTCTTCGCCAGCATATGTGCGGCGCGCCCACCCAATATTGTTTTTGAAAATCGCCTGCGTCTCTTCGTTGTCCAAGACTTGACCTGTGGCATCTTGGAACTCGTCCGGCTTGAACGCGGCCGTAAATGCAAATGTAACTTGTAACGTATCACCAGCAGCAACCGTCGGGAATGGGCCGATGGGCGTCAGGCCAAGCCAGTTGCCTTGAGAGGTTTGGCCGCCCACGCGAAGGCGGTCGCGCCATTGGTTAAACGCTTGCTGGAAATCGGGCTCCGAATCGAAATTGTCGGGATTCGGGAATGGAGTTGCCATCCTGCGGTACTTCTCATCGTCTGTGCTTGGTCGCGACTCTTCATCGAGACCACCTGAGAAGATCCACCACCTTGGATTTACTTCTGGAGGAGCAAGCCCTTCAGCAATGTATTCATCAGCTACAGAAGGGTGGAAGAAGCGTTTTTGCCCCGTAGACGGATCACGCCATTCAGCTCCGAGGATGCTGATCCCGCCATATGTATATAGCGTCTCCTCTGTGCCTCCAGCATTGAAAGCATAGTTGGTCTGGAGGCTATCGATGAAGCCAATGCCGTTCTTGTTGAAGAATGCACCGCCGCCATCCGAAGTCGTGTTGATGTTGCGCACAACAAGGTCGTGGTACATGCCCACATACACGCTATCCCAAGCCGTATTGCTAATGTTGATAATATCAAAGTTGACAATCGCAAAGTACTCGGTGAAGGGGAAGTTCCACGCGTAAGATGTCTGCTCGATTTTCATCCCGAGCTGCCCGGCAGGGTCGGGCATGGGGATGGCTGTACCCGGCAAAACAGAGGCTGTATCCACATACGCTGTAAGATAGTCGAGGTGGCTTACAGCACTGCGCGTAAAGACTGGCGATTCTGGTAGGCTAGAACGGCTATTAAACGGAGCAGTCTGAGCGAATTCATAACCCGTAGCGCCAGGTTGGTAGCCCGTAGCTGCCGTTTGGGCAGCCGTTCGCACCGTAATTGTGCCATCACTACGACGTACCGCGCCGACCCAAAGGCCCGCTTCAAAAAGATGCTCGATGCCCGAGTCTAGCGGATACTCAAATGAGGGGTCGCCAGTGGGGTTGTTTCGTACACCGGCACGGCCGACAAACCCGGCATTGGTGACCGTCAAACCCACATTGCCAACATCGACGACAGCTTCTTCGAAGAGCACTTGCCCCCATGCGGTGGGTACAAAGCAGCACAAAACGAAGCAGAAACGCAGCAACTTCATATAGGCGAAAGAAAAAAGAAATCAATGGTCGCCGAATATCGGAAATCTGGGTGGAGACATTGTTAAGAAATGCGAAAGAGCCGCATGAAGTTCACCCGAATCTGGGGTACTATGTGGTACCCTGTGAGTGTTATGATACAGCTTGGCAACCAAGCAAAGAAAAAGGAGTACAGAACAAGCTGTAATCATCCCAACTGTACTCGATGAAGCGTCTACGTCGATTTTTTAGCACTTCTCTTCTTGGTGGCCTTATCGTCGTCTTGCCGATCGCAATATTCGCGATTGTCATCAATTGGCTCTTCGAAGTCATCATTGGGTTGGTCAATCCCCTTACGCCGCTGATCTTTCCCAACGCAACGCCCAACCTTGGATTGGATGTGCTCGTTGTGCTAATCATACTTGGGCTATGCTTCGCAATTGGGGTGATGGTTCGTACACGCTTTGGTCAGTTTATCCATTCTGAGTTGGAGCAGCGCATTTTGAATGTCGCCCCCGGCTATTCGCTCATCAAGGAGACTATCAACCAATTTATGGGGCGCTCCAAACCACCGTTCTCGTCGGTTGCCCTAGTTCAAATCTTTGAGAGCGACACGCTTATGACTGCATTTGTAACCGACGAGCATCCAGATGGCTCGTATACAGTCTTTATTCCAACTGGTCCTAACCCTACGTCAGGTAATATTTATCATGTCCGCCGGGAGCGTGTGACCATTGTTAACGTGCCGGTAGAGACAGCCTTACGCTCCGTCATTGCTTGTGGAGCAGGGTCTGGGCCGTTGGTCATGCAGCATCTGGCATCTCAGCGCGGCCTACACGAGGATACACGTATCTTGTTTAATCCCAAGCCACGTGGATAATAGTGAACGGACGGAAGAAGAATGTCTATGTCGTTTTGCTATACAGTGGCACTCTTGTGTGCTTGTTAGCTGTTTTGGCCATGGCATGTACGCCTGTGCCCGAAGATCAATCGAGGATATACTCAACGTTAACCGAACCCCACCCAGATGGAACAGGGCGCGTCTACATGGGACGCGAGATAGCACGAGTACGTACCTCAGAGCAAGAGCTTGCATGGTTTGAGCGGGCAGATCGGAGCTCAGAAGAATTGCCTGAGCGATTGATCGAGGCCATAAACTTGCGCCCTACGGATGATCTCGCAGAGATCGGTGCAGGTACTGGCTATATGCTCATGCGAATCGCTCCGAGAGTTCCACGTGGAAAAGTGATCGCTGTCGAGATTCAGCAATCACTTCTTGACCAAATCATGCAACGTGCAGATTCTCTAGGTGTTCGTAACATAGAGCCTATACTTGGATCAATTGATGACCCTAAGCTTGCCCAAGGTTCTGTTGATGTGGTGCTGATTGTAGGTGCCTACACCGTCTTTTCGCATCCTCACGAGATGCTTGCGGGAATTTACGAAGGCTTGCGTCCAGGCGGTCGCTTGGTCATTGTTGAGTACCGAGCTGAAGATCCAACGATACCCGTACCGCTTCTGTACCGAATATCATATGAGCAATTGCGCAAAGAAGTTGAAGGCGCTGGTTTAATTTGGGATGAAACGCGTGAGTTTTTGCCTCAACAGCATTTCGCAGTATTTAGGAAGCCGCTTCGTTAAATAGTGTGCAGTGGCAGCATTGCATATGGAACCTGTTGAATACCCGCTGGACGGAATTTTAGATTTGCACGTTTTCCATCCGCACGAAGCTACTGATGTGGTGCGTGAGTATCTACATGCCTGCTTAGCTGTTGGCATTTTTCGTGTTCGCATCATTCATGGAAAAGGTACAGGGAAGATGCGTAAGCGCGTCCATGGCGTTCTCGATACCATTGCAGAGGTTGATCGGTACGCACTTGCAACAGATACTAGTGGCTGGGGGGCAACGATTGTTTGGATGAAGCCACCGTCCGCGGGTACAATTGTTTGACCATCGTGGGTTTGCATAGTACATTATAGACCTACCCCTACCTGTGTAATGCTCCCCAGCTATCTACACAGATTCTTGCGCATCCTTAAGATCTGTATAACTACTGTCGCAGCATATTTTTTCGTAGCCATGCAACTGATGTATGCTGGTGCTACCTAAGCTGGACGAGTCATGGATGCCCCACGGATGCCGACTTCAGGCCATAAAATGCCTTCCGATCTTCTGTATCAAGCGAATTTGCTTCAATTCGTTTCAGATGCAATTATCTCGACGGACAATGAACAACGGATTGAAAGTTGGAATAGGGCTGCGGTAAAAATATATGGATGGGAAGCTGAGGAAGTCCTTGGCAAGTCCATTGAAGCAGTCTTGCAAACGGAATTCGATTCAATCGAAGGCTTATCCGATGAACAAGAGAGCGCACAAGGTATTTGGCGCGGTGAAGTCGTTCAGCGACGAAGAGATCAAACTCGAGTCCCCATTTTAACTTCCGTTTCGCCAATACTGAATGAGGAGCAAGAGCAAGTCGGCTGGGTTACAGTGAACCGTGATTTGTCAGGGCGCAAACTTGCTGAAGCACAGTATCGCAAGATGTTCGAGTCAGTGCAAGATGGGATTTTTGTCGTAGGGCACGACACAGTCATCCGTGATGTCAACCCTGCTGCAGCTGCTATGTTTGCATGTCAACAAGATCAAATGATTGAGCGCTCGGTCACAGAATTTGTACCTGATGCAGACACTTTTGTGTTAGAGGAAGCTTTTGATACGCTACAACTTGACAAACCCTTTCTAGCGGAAACGACTGCACGTCGAGCGAACGATTCGTATTTCGAGGCCGAGGTACGGTTTTTCCCTGTAAACTATTATGGTGAAGCGTATGTCCTTGGCCTAATTCGCGACATCACTGCGAGGAAAGAACTTGAAAAGGAACTCGTTGAAGTAAGCAATCAAGAGCAACAACGTATAGGACAAGATTTACATGATGGGCTTGGGCAGGAACTGACAGCCGTTAGTTTTAGGTTAGCTTTGCTAGAGACTTCACTGGCAGATCAAGGAATGCCTGAGGCCGTTACCGTTGCCGAACTAGGTGAACTTGTTCGACAAGCACAACGTCAGGCTCGCTCGTTAGCCCACGGGCTCAACCCTGTAAATCTCGATGAACAAAGTTTTTCGGAAGTACTCGGTGAGTTGGTTGAACGGGTAGCGACGGCTTTCGATATCGCTATAATCTTCGAGTGTCCTGTAGCTATTCCGCTCCGTGATGGTGCTGTTGCCTTGCACGTATATCGCATTCTCCAAGAAGCATTAACCAACGCCATTCGACATGGTAAGGCAAGCCGCATTGTTGTACGGTTAACTTGGAAGGGGGACTCCACGCGTTTAACTATACGAGACAATGGCACGGGTTTGGCTTCTATAGAACAAAGAAACAATGGCATTGGGTTACGCACGATGGCCTATCGGGCGCGTATGATCCGTGGTGTGTTCAGTGTGGAAAATCATCCTGAAGGTGGTGCTATTGTCACATGTATCTTTAAAATTTGTCAGCAAACTTGACTTCATCCAATGCCAATAAAACCTAAGACTTGTTGGTTTAGGCGATATTGCTGCGTATAATGCCTTTTGTCTTCACGGAAAAAGCACAAAAAGTTATGGAGTCGTGGAGTAATAGGCATTTGAGTTTAAAA
>CAYYHN010000038.1:12775-13531 GCA_964471245.1 uncultured Rhodothermaceae bacterium
TACTGATTGTAGATGATCACCCCATCGTTCGGCAGGGCATTAGCCATCTTGTAGAACGAGAGCCAGATTTACAAGTTTGTGGTGAAGCAGAGGATGTTCACGAAGCACTCGGAAAAATTGAAGAGGAAAAGCCTGACGTTGTGTTGGTAGATCTTTCTCTAAAAGAATCTGATGGGATGGATCTGGTACAAGATATTAAGCTTCGCTATCCTGAGATTCGTGTGCTCGTTTTATCGATGCATGACGAGAAATACTATGCCGATCGGGCATTGCGTGTGGGGGCAAGGGGGTACCTCATGAAAGATGAGGCCCCCAAAAAGGTAGTAAAAGCCATACGCCGTATCGTCAGTGGTGAAATATATGTGAGTGAAGCCTTTGCGATGAGTCAGATCAAACGGCTCACTGGTCAGGAGAAGCGCACAGGAATGGATTCGCTGATTGACAAATTGAGTGATCGTGAGATCCAAGTTCTTCGCATGTACGGGGAAGGCATAACAAATAGGCAAATTGCGGAGCGTCTTTCTTTGAGCCCTAAGACAATTGAATCGCATATCGAGCGGATTAAGATGAAGCTCGAAATACGTTCAGGGCGTGAACTCTTGTTGATGGCCTATGAGTTTAACCGGCGCTCGCAAGGAGGTCAGATTCCTTCAGCCGTATAGGGCCGTCTTTATATCTAGGTTCTCATCATCAATCTATTGGGGCAAAGCCCCCTGCTTCTTCCCCGGAAATCCCCCTGTGCATACCTGCTAGTTG
>CAYYHN010000039.1:0-5147 GCA_964471245.1 uncultured Rhodothermaceae bacterium
CCTCAGGCTGCCCCAACGCTGTCTACGATGCACAACCTTGCCATCCTCTACAGCCAAACGCGGCGGACTGATGAAGCCGTCGCGATGCATCGGGAGATCTTGGCCGGGCGTACCGCACTGTATGGTACCGAGCACTCGGCCACGGCGTTCACCATGCACAATTTGGCGATGGCGCTGAAGCGCGTACGTTCTTTAGAGGAGGCGGATGTACTGTTTGCTGAGGCACTTGCCATTCAGCGGCGCGTGTTGGGTGATGCACACCGTGAAGTGGCGCGCACGCTACGCAATTGGGCCGACCTCAAGATTCTACAGAGTCAGTACCAAACCGCGCTAGTCTATCTGAACGAAGCCAAGGCCATTCAGGATGACCTATTTGCAGGTGATCATCGCGACTTGGCGAGCACGCTCCGCAAGATTGCAGCAACCTATGCAAATATGAATGAGCACGAGCAAGCTCTTCTGTTTGCCGAAACAGAGTTGGCGATGTACACCCGCCTGTATGGCGAGCAGCATCAACAAGTTGCGAGGAGCCTTAATGTGATTGCGGCTATTGCTTCAAGAAGCGGCGACCCTGCATTAGCCGAGAAATACTATCGCCAGAGTCTAGCGATACAGGAAGGCGCGACTTCGCCAAACATCGAGCGCCTTGTCCAAACGCGTTCTTATTTAGCCGTGGTACTCGGGCGGCAAGGAAAGTATGCAGACGCCATCGAAGCATTGGATGTAGCCCTTGCGGCGCAGGAGGCGTTGTATGGCAATGAGCACCCTCACATTGCGTTTACATGGCTCTCGAAAGCCCGCGTACTGGCTAGCAACGCAAATGACGAGGCTGTGCGTACGGATGCGAAAGAACAACTACGGAATGAGGCCATTGCTTGCTATGAGCAGGCTATTGCCATGCAGCGCGTGGTCTTGGCGCAGCCGCATGCTGAGTTGGCAACCTCGCTACATAGCTTTGGTCACTTTTACTTGGACTTTGAACGTCCGGAGGATGCCGTTCCGCTATTTCGTGAGGCGATGGAGATTCGTTTAGCCGTATATGGTGAGGATAGCCGAAGTACTGTGCGCACGATGGAAGGGCTTGCCCAAGCTATGCATGCGCTCGATCATTACGATGATGCGGCGACCATGTACACAAGAGGATACGAAGCGATTAAAGATTCCCATCAGGATGAAGCTGAGCGCATTCGAACGCAGCTTGTGAAGCTCTACGAAGACTGGGGTAAACCCAATGAAGCTGCCACATGGCGAGCAGCATCGTAGTAAAACTAAAAGCCTCGGCTCCAAAAAGGATCGGAGCCGAGGCTGTCATGTTTGGGGAGATCAAAGCCTATTCGTTTCCGCTGCGGAGGATGTCAAGCAGGGCGCGCTGGGCTTCCGGCGTACCGATTTGGCCGAGCGCTTGTACGGCTGCTTTGCGTACGTTTGCGTTGTTGTCCTTCTCGATGACGTCCTTCAGGATGCCTACCGCATCATCTCTTTCCGAGTTACCAATCGCAAGGACGGCAGCACGACGCACATCGGGATCGGTGTCTGAACGGGCGACGTCACCAAGTACGGCAACGGCCTCACGCGAATCGGTGTTGCCCACTTGGTAGAGCGCTGCTTTGCGTACGTCCGCGTGGGGAGATTTGCGCATCACCTCCATCAGACGCGAAGCGCCATCGCGACCCAGTACATTCGACAGTGCGTAGACGGCCGCCTTTGCTAGCTCGGCATCGTCTTCAGTCGTCGCAACTTCAAAGAGGAAGCCTTCAGCAGAGGAGTCTTCGTGGCTGGCGATGGCATGAAGCGCTGCCTTCCGGACTTCCCGAGCGTTAGCTGAGTTGAAGACCTCCGCGAGAATCGTGCTCACGCCTCGTCCGCGACCAATGTTGCCCATCCCGTAAACGGCCGCCTTGCGCAGGTCGTTGCTCGCATTGGCATCTAGGGCGACCTCTTGCAGGGCTTCGAGCGCAAGGTCGTCGCCTCGGTTGCCGAGGGCATAGAGGGCCGCTTTGCGCACATCGTCAAGGTTGGCATTGGAAAGGATAGCCTGGAGTGCTGCGCCTGATTCATCCGCGTCCATATTGCCGAGGGCGTAGGCGGCCGCTTTGCCTAATTCCTCATCAGTCGCGTCAACAGCGAGTTCACGCAGGGTGGGGACGAGGCTGCGGCGGTCCATATTGCCCATCGCATAGATGGCCGCTTTGCGCGTATCGGTCGGCGCATTCGAACTGATGATGGCGGCGAGTGCATCACCCGAAGCATCGCTGTCCATGTTGCCGAGGGCGTAGGCAGCTGCTTTGCCCAACTCGGTATTCCGCTCTTCAATGGCAATACGCTGCAACATCGGCGCGAGGCTGCCCATATCCATGTTGCCCATCGCGTACAGCGCAGCCTTGCGCACGTCGGTATCGGCATCGGAGGCGAGGATGGTTTCGAGGGCCTCGGCGGCACGGCGGTCGTCCATGTTGCCAATAGCGTGTACGGCCGACTTTTGTACGCGGGTCGACGGATCGTTGAGGGCAATACGGCTTAGAGCAGGCAGCACGTCTGGGCTGTCGTCGAAGTGGCCGAGTACGAACACGACTTTGCGGCGGAAATCAGCATTCGATGTCGTGTCGAGCAAGTCGAGGATGATCGGGACGGCTTGTTCAGCGTCGAGGTTTTGCAAGGCATAAAGCGCAGCCAACTTGACTTCGTCGTCTTCCCCGCGTGACATCGTTTCGATACGGGTCATGTACTCAGGGTTGCCTTCGTTGGCCAACTGCCGCGCAAGGACAACCATGTTGCTGCGAGCGTCATCGTTGTAGGGGCTGCGTGGCCACTCGGTCACAAAGTCATTGTAGCACTTGAAGGCATTTTCGGAGTTGCGTCCCAGCTTCTCTCGGGCATAGCACATCCAGTACTGTGCGTCGTCGGCAAAGTCGCTGTCCGAGAAAGTGCGCATGAAGTCGCGGAAGACTGATTCGGCTTGGTCCCATTTCTCATCGAGAATGTGGTCGTAGCCTTGTTGGTATGCTTCCGATGCATCTTGAGCGCGAACGGGCACGGCGAGCAGCAGAACAGCCGCTGCCAAAAACGCGATGCGTCCGAGCGGGCGCGTTGGTGTGAAAAGTCGTGTCATGAGTCTATGCAGATGGGTGCGCAGCGAGGCTGCGTCCGGTGTGTATGTTCGTGGAATACAGGTGCGCAGGGCCTGTAGAACTAAATGACGTTAAGCCTAAATGTCATCTAGGAAGTTTGGCGTTTGCTCTTGAACAGAACGGGCCGCTGCATCGCGGCGGCGCATCTCTTCCAAGCTGATTTTAAGGAGAATGCCTTGCCGTTCGACGCCGTGTTGGACCAATTCGATGCCGGGGGCGTCGTACTGGGCTTCGAGGTTGGCTATTTGCAGCAATAACACTTCGAGGTCACCAACTAGCTGAGCTAGTCGTGCTTGGTCGGCTTCGCTTAGCGCTTTTTGCAGCCCCGGTGCTTGCTCTACGAGCGTTCCCGCAATGGCTTGCTTGTGCTCAAGGTTCATGATCGCGGGATCCTCGGCATTCACAATCCCCAAGAGCAAGACTTTGGAGCGGTCGATATAATCCCACGCATCCACTTCGGCCGAAGCTGGCTGGAGGCCTTCGATCTGATTAAGCTGCATGGGCGTCGTGGTCCCCTCGTTGAAAACGTTGCGGCCTAGCACAACACCTAGGCCCACAAGCAACACGGCGATTGAAAATTGCAAAACCGGACGCGGGATCGGTGCAAGCACACTGCCGATGGATGCATTCAGTGTGTGTTTGAGGTGTTCCCAAAGGCGTGCGTAACCGTTTGGTGGCGTAGCCGCTTCGCGTGCAAGAACGCCTTGATAGAACTCATCCCAATACGCGTCGTCGTGCTCGGGGCGCGCAGGGAATGCCATGTTCAGGAGGTCGCCTTCCTTGGCGAACTGCGCTGCGGCTTCCGGATGTTCCGCATGCCACGCGTCGAGGCGAGCCGTTTCTTCGGGCGTCAAGATGCCAGCCAAAGCGGCTTGCTTGAGGCGCTGATATTCAGAAGGTGTCATCATCTATTCGTTCCTCCGCGTTCGTCCAACCCAAGTTCGGGGCGGTAGAAAGCAAGGGCGCGTTGAAGTTTCTTGGTGGCGCGGTGCAGCAAGCTTTTCACGGTGCCTTCTGCACAGGCCATCGCCTCGGCCACCTCGCGTACACTCAGGTCTTCACGGTGGCAAAAGCCGAGCGTTCGCGAGGGGAGAGGCGTGCAAGTGCGGCATCGACGTGCCCGGCGGCCACTTGGTCGCTGGCGTGGGTTTCGGGCGACGGCGAAGCCGCCGCTTCCCAGTCGGTGCTGGTCGTTACATCCTCAAAGAAGCGCATGAACGCCAAGGCCTTTTTGCGCTTCTTGTTGAGGTACGTGTTGATGGCAATGCGGCGGAGCCACGTCCGCATGCTCGCGTCGCCCCGGTACTGGTCCAGCGCACGGTGCGCCTTGATGAAGACCTCCTGCGCAAGGTCTTCGGCGTCGTGGTGGTTACCCGTGAGGTCGAAAGCGAGGTAGTAAATGGCACGCTGATGCGCAGCCACCACCTCGCGAAAGGATCCCACAGCGGACCGGGTGGGGGTAAATGCAGGCACGTATGTCTCAGTAAGCTCCATCGGATTCCATTCGGTTCTGCCCTACTGGACGGGGCTTTGGAATGGATGGTTTACAGGCGACTTGAAAAAATTAAGTCTGGCCTTGGGTGGACTGGTTGAATGGATGAAACTTGGTATTGATCAGGTTGAACGCGACGATGGAGCGGAAACCCAATGGCCAATAGCCAACAGCCGTGTCGCTTGATGCTCCCTTCAATTCGACTCGGCAACCGTTTCGTCGGTTGGGAGGGCGGGAGAGCGGTCGGGGCGGAGCCAGCCGAAGAGGCGGCGCCAGAGGGTACGCCATGTGGTGAACTCGGTTTGGTACGAGACGCCTGCGCCGGTGGTGTTCGTAAGGGCGGCACTCTCGGCCAAAATGTCGCTCTCGCGCCGATAGAAGACTTCGACGGAGAGGTTCGGGTTGAGCCGCACTTCGACGACGAATTCGCCTTGGAGGTTTTCCGTAGCGGCTTCTGTGTTGGCTGCGCGCGAGCCTTGGTAGACACCTTCGCCGCGTATGATTAGGCGCTCATCGAGCAAGCGGAG
>CAYYHN010000039.1:5157-5373 GCA_964471245.1 uncultured Rhodothermaceae bacterium
CCATAGGTCACGTCGAGGTCTTGCGCGTTCTCGCCCTGCACCCCAAACGTAAAGTCGATGTTCGGCAGGGCTTCGTTGAGGAAGCGGTTGAGTTGGCTCGATACCAATTGCGAGAGACTGGTAAACGCCAGCTGGCCACCTGAGTTGGAGGGGTTAAGGTTGTCCGTCGTGAGTCGGAACGAGTTCGTCAGCAGCACACTCGTCGCGTACTCTGTA
>CAYYHN010000039.1:5383-13439 GCA_964471245.1 uncultured Rhodothermaceae bacterium
GTTGAGTTGTGCCTCCAAGCCTTGGTAATTACCCAGCACATTCAGCTCATTGCGATCGATGACCAAGCTCAGGTCAACCTCCGGCGTCTCGACACGCCCGGAAATCTGTAGCTGCACCACGAGGGGAATCAGCGCGTTGGCGGTGTTCGCTGTTGTGCCTTCCAGACCTGCTGCCGAGGCACGGGTGCGGTAGGTTGCAGGAAGGTCGAGTTGCGCGTTGATCGGGTCGCCGTCCCATGTGATGGTGCCGCCTTGCTCCAACAAAAAGCGTCGGACAAACAGATCGCCAGCAGCAAACAGGTAGTTTCCTGAATCGACCGTAAACGTGCCAAAGGTTGCGAATTCGCCACCGGTGCGCTGAAACTGAATGCGACCGCTGCCTTCAGCTTGGATTTCGTCGCCCAAGAGGGGGTCGAACACGAGGAAGATGGTCGAGCCGTCCGGTGCAAACAGGTTGAGGTCCATGTCTAAGCCATCCAAGAAGCTTCGTTCACCCGTCGGACGCCGCGCCAAGATGTTGCGGCGGCGCGTGTAGCTGCGAAAGTCGGGGATGGCTCCCGTGGAGTCGGCGAAAATGATGAAGCTCTCGTCAGCATCCTCAGCCGACTCGATGATGGGGATGAAGAGGCGGCTGTTGGGTGTGGTGACAGCATTTGTCGAGCGCAGCAGCGCACTGCTTAGCGGCCCGTCGAGTGTAGCCTCTCCTGAAGCCCAGATCGCACCGTAGAAGGGTAAGGTGTCTGAGCGCGCGACGTTCATGATCTGGAATTGGTCCAGTGTGCCGTCGAGATCGTAGGAGAAGAATTGATAGTCGTTAAACAGCATCGACCCGCGAATATCCGCAGAGCCGCCCGTACCGTCGGAAACGAGCAATTGGTCGAAGTGAAAGCCAAGGCTGTCCACACGGATAGTGCCGCCGCCTTCGAAGGCAAGTCCAAAGCTCGGCAAGTCTGTAGCTGCCGTGGTCGACGTCACATCGAGGTCGAAAATAGGTTTGCGCGGGGTGCCAGTTATGGTGCCTGCACCCGTAATGGATCCGCGCGTATTCACTACCTTGCCGGGAAAGATGTAATCGAAAAAGAATAGGTCGATCCGGTCGAGGTCAGCGTCGAAAGCCAATCGGCCTGGGTCGAGCGTTTCGCCGCGTTCATCCGTCCGCGGCAGGCGCACTTCCCCCGTCACGCTGAGCATGCTCGGTTCGATAATCGGAGGGCCTGACGCACTAGGTAACACAGTAACACCTGCGGTGTCGGCGACGGGGGCAAGCAGCAAGGCTACATCAACATCGGGTTGGCCGGGAATCAGGCGGCTTTGCACACTGAGGTTGCCCAGTAGTCGGTTGTCGAGGGCAAGCGCCGCGACGTTCACATCACCGCTCAACGTGGGCTGGCGACGGCCTCCCGTGAGGGCGAGGTTTCCATCCAAGCTGCCGCCGATGGGGTAGCGGAACGAGAGCAGGTCGAAAAACGGGAAGAGGTCGATGGCCTCCGCTTCAACGCGCAGCGTGTCTTGGGGCAAGGACGAATAGGTTCCGGCTACTCGGATGCGCTCGGTCGATCCTTCAGCGCCTTCGTTCACGATCGTTAGGTCGGGTAAGATTACGGCATCTCGGTACAAGGTGAATGCTGCATCGGCTTGGTTGTGCCACGCCGTGGACCCACTTTCCAAGTAAAGATCGGAGATCGTGAGCCGATTACGCGTAGGCAACAGGTCGAGTGTGGCCGCTAGGCGCAGATCACCCCGCTGAGAGCCTTGCTGTGCCTGCATCGCAACGTCGGCGCGCTGGTTAGCATACGTCACCTGTAGTCGGGGATTGAATATGGGGACGGCCGGAACTGATAATTTTTGGCCTTCAATTTGGACATCAACGGATAACGTGCGTTCGAGAGGAGCATCTAGCGTGCCTGCGATTTCAAACACTGAATACAACGTATCGAGCCGCGTTGTACCGACTCGGAAGGAGTCGGTACGAACGGTGCCGTTCAGGTACAGGTCGTCAGTGGACAGGGCTAAGCGCATTTGGCCATCGAAGACACCTGCCATTGGGGGCGCGGAAAGCAGCAGCGCGGAAAGGAGTTCACTTCGCGTAAGGCCAAAAGTCGCATCAATTTGCAGACCATCGGCAAACCCTTGCGCTTCGAGCTGTGCCTTGGCCCGAGCACGTAGGGTCTCGGTGCGTTCAGCTTGTGCAGCACGAGGCTCGGCCGCATAGCTTTTGTCCGTTTCGCGCCGAACACTCTCGGCGAAGGCGGTTCCCCAAAGGCCTGCAAGCCGAACCAGCGCACGATAGGAAACATCGCCGTCGAGCGTAAGCGTCCCCGCGTCGCCGGTTAGTTGGACGCGGGGTTCAGATGATGCTAGCGGTGCGAGCGCGACATATAGTTCATGGGGAACGACAGGGCGTACGGTGTTGCCTTGTTGGACTTCAGACGAGTCGTAGCGAATGGTGAGCGTTCCCGCGAAGTCGGGTCCGAGGGAGCCACTGCTATTGAGGGCTAAGGTCGTGTTGAAATTGGTTCGTACGGAGTCCAGTTTGAGAGCTCGTGCAAGATTGTAGGCATCAAGGCGAGCATCTAGTGCAAGAAGTGGAATGGGCTGCGTCAGGTCGAGATCCGCATTAGCGAGCGCAAGGCCAGCGCCTTCTCGAATACGTGCTGTACCGCGCCATTGGCCGTTGCGAGCGGCTATACGCACATGCAGTGAATCCGCACTTCGGCCATCGATGACGGGGTCATCGAGTTGAAGCAAGCCTGTGCCCGTCCGTATCGTCGTCCCTTGTGTCGTAGCTGTTAACGAAAGGGATCCGCCCAAGCGTGATGAAGGCCACGCTTCGCGGAGGCGGCGTGCATCAACATTGGTGAACTCCACATCGGTTTGAATGCGCAGTGGGGCAAGTTGGTCGATCTCTCGTTGTGCTAATCGAGCAAGTTCGAACGTGCCCGCAGCCGAGGCATCCTCTGTTGCTGCCGAAAAAACTACGTCCGCTCGTGTAAACTGTGTCGGGTTGCCTTTTGCAAAAACGATGTTCGCATCCGATACGCCTCTGAGCGAATCAGTCGCTAGATCGTTTAGGGCGGATTGCTCGGGTAGCAAGGCCGCAAGGTCGCTGCGAACCAACTGAAGCGTGTCGAGGCGTGCATTGAGGCGGATCGAATCGGTCTCGGCATCGATGCGCAGAGCGCCGCGAACCTCTGAGGTGCCTGACGTAAGCGACCAGTTTGGAATTTCCAGCGTTGCAAAGGTGCCTTGCAGTTGTCCCGCTACTTCGATGGGGGCTGACAGGGGATAACGCGGAATCAGCGCGCGCATCTGTGCCGGGTCCAATTCCCCGGATTCCAAGGTGACATCTAAGGCAGGCTGCTGCCATGTCACCGTAGTATCTGTTGTCGTTGCCGTGAGGCTCCCGTTGAGCAAGACCTCGCTTTCACTCGCTGAGACGAGTAATTGGTTGAGTTGGATGGCATCGTTTTCGAGCACGACTTGTCCTTGCACAAGGATTTCCTCTAAACGAGGCGTCGTCATGTCCGCCGTGAGGAAAATGAGGTCCAGTTGTCGGTTCGAGCTGCTCCAATCCAGCGTCAGATCGGCGGCGACGCTGTCTAGCCGCGTCGTCGTCAGGTCGAAGAGCCATTCCTGCTCGACGAGTGCAGGTTGCGGGCGCGCCGTATGCGTGATTACTGTGCCATCCGCAATCGTTATGGCCGCAGACGCGAAGGACCAACGTTGGGTGGGCGTTTCGGTGCGTGGTACTTGGCGTGCTAACGTTTGCTGCACGTTCCAAGCGCCTGCTTCGTCTTGGCCGAGATAGAAGCGTGGGCGGATCAGGTGGACGCTGCGAATCGAAATGCGGCGGATGAACAGCGTCTCCCAACGCTGCGTCAGCACGAGCGAGTCGATCTCTATGACCGGGTTGCCAATGCTGTCGAGCAGCGCGACATCGGTGGCGTAGAGCGTGTTGATAAGGTTGCCCTTCAATGTGCCAATCCGTAGCTGCCCATTGAACGCCTCGTTGAAGGCTGCCACGGTGCGATCGCGCAAGTCATCGCGCCCAAGTTGTGTGCGCGTAAGCCCAATGAAGAGGATCACTAGCATGAGCGCGGCATATCCGAGGAAGCGCCCCAGATGGTTCGGAATATGCAGCACAAAGCGGAAAGGCACAGCAGGGCGTAATGAGGCGAAACGATTAGAGGTGTCTACGCGTGGGTAGCCTGGTTTGTTTAACAGGCACTTATGCGGTCGTAGCACCAGCAGCGATCCATGCCGCTTCTACGGCATCCGGCTCGACCTCTGCCGTCACATATGCTTGGCCAAGCGCGCGAAGCAGGATGAACCGAAGGCGTTGGCCGTCCATCTTCTTGTCTTTACGCATCGCAGCGAAGAGATCGGCTCGTGATAGATCGGCGAGGCTACCGAGCCCCGTGGGCAGGCGGCGGACCAAGGCAAGCGATTCGGTAATGTCGAATTCCGGCCGGACAGATGTAGAAAGGTGTAATGCTGCTTGCATGCCTACCGCTACAGCTTCGCCATGCGTGAACACACCGTAGCCCGCCACACGCTCGATGGCATGGCCAAACGTGTGGCCAAAGTTCAGGAGTGCGCGTTGCCCGTGCTCGTGGATGTCGTTCGAGACGATGACCGTCTTGATCTGGGCCGCACGCGGTAGCATCCGTGCAAGCAGCTTAGGGTCGCGTGCAGCCATGCCGTCCCAATTAGTCGCCAAAAATGAGGCAAAGTCGGCATCAGCGATGCACGCGTGCTTGACGACTTCCGCTAGGCCACTCATCCACTCGCGTTCGGACAGCGTTTGAAGCGTGGTTGTATCGGCACAGACAAGGTGCGGCTGATGAAACGCGCCGATCAGGTTTTTGCCCGTCGTGTGGTTGATGCCTGTCTTTCCGCCAATAGCGCTATCGACTTGGGCAATGCAGGACGTGGGCACTTGCACCAGCGGCAAGCCACGTAGCAATGTTGCCGCTGCAAAGCCTGCAAGATCACCAACGACACCGCCACCGAGGGCAATCACAGTCGTCTTCCGGTCGATGCCCCATGCCAGTGCGGCGTCGTAAATCGCATGCAATGGTGCATACGTCTTCGAGGCTTCGCCAGCATCGATGGTGAGGCGCCGAGGCGTCCAGCCCGCATCGCTGAGAGCGGTCTCTACAGCGTCGCCATAAAGCGGGCCGACATGGGTGTCGGTTACCACGAGGCACTTGCCTTGGCGGAGCCGAGCCGTGTGCATCAAACGAGGCAATGCGGCAAGCGGTGCAAAGTGAACCGGATAGTCTTGGCCGCCGGGAAGGTTGACCTTGAGGGTCACATCAGGTGATGCCATGTCGTGGCGCTTGAATTTTTAGGCATTGTGCCGAAACCAACCCTGCTGGGCTTCCACTCGGCTGTCACTGGTTCAAAATAAGCGTCCTGTCCCCATGATGTCGCGGCTCCACAGGTATTTCGTCCTCGCTCTTGTTGTTTCAGGCGCAGCCCTGCTCAGCGGTTGCCGCGATACACCGTGGGAAGAATGGCCTGCTGGTCGCTTAGCGCCCCATCCTCCGGTACAGTCCTCTGTCTCTGCCGTCAGCGTGCACGTGAAAGGCGACTGGACGATCCGACCCATCGCGCAATTCGAGGTCGAGGCGCTCGTGCTGAGTCGCGAACCTTACTATGTCGACGCCACTGCCAGTATCTCGCCCGTCGATCTTGCGTTGGGGTGGGGCGGTATGTCGGATCCGGCCGTGTTGCGTCGTCTAGACATTTGGCAAGCAGGGCGGTTCATGTTTTGGGAGACAGATGACGTGTTGCCTATCCCAAAGAAGGAAATCATTCGTAGCAGCGCCAATATGCACATGATTCCTGCCTCGGAAGAGGTCGAGGCGGTGTTAGACGAAGTCAAACCTGGCGATGTGGTAAGGATTACAGGCGCGCTCGTTTTCGCAAGCACGGAAGGTGGCTACACATGGCGCAGTTCCATGACACGAACCGACACGGGCGACGGCGCATGCGAAATCGTCTGGGTCGAGCAGATCGACATCGTTGGTTAACGCGCTTCCCAAATTGAGCGGAGCGGCACGATGGATCCTTCAACCAGAGCGGTGTGGCCGCCTTCGCTAAAGAAAACCGCCTCGGTAAACGGCTGCGTAGGGAAGTAGACCTCCGTCATCACGCGCATGCCATCATCCACAAAGAACTCGGCAACGCTGTGGTCGATGAATACGTGTAGCTGCATCGTGCGAGCAGGTACATAGGGCGCAAATGATGGCGCTGGTGCAAACTTCTCTGAAAAGGACACGTCACCACTTGCCGTTCGGTCACTGAAGAGACGTTGGTTGTCTACATCGAACCCAACGCGGTAGCATTCACCAAGGATATTATGCAAGGTGACACCGAACGTCGTGCTGGTGGATGCGGCGAGGTCAATGACCAGCGTGCTCGCGAACTGGCAAGCATGAGTGCCATCAATGAGACGCAGTTCATCCGCTACAAGCTTTGCTCCAAGCAGTGTTGGTGTGGTTGCATGGAGCGCCTCGTATTCTTGCATGGGGCGTGATGCTACGCGATATCCATTGGCCGTATCCATAAGGTGAAGCGTTCGCGGTAACGTCATGGCACCGCGCCAGCGCTTAGAAGGAACGACTTGGGTGTAATCCCAATTACTCATCCACCCGATGAAAAGCCGGCGTCCGTCTTCTTGAGGAATATCCGACCATGTAACGCCAGCGTAGTTGTCTCGGCCGTAATCGAGCCAAAGTACCGTTTCGGGTGTGTTGTCGTTGGTAAACCGCTGGCCATCGAATTCCCCCACAAAGTACTGCGTGCCTGAGCCGCCGTTGGGTCCAGAAGGATTGAGGCTGACCAGCAGGACCCAGCGTGTGGTCCCATCATCCGCTTCGAGCGGGAACAGATCGGGGCATTCCCACAAGCCGTTGTGTTGGCCGTCAGCTTGACCAAATTCGCTGAGCAAGGTCCAAGCCTTTAAGTTGGTAGCGCCGTAGAACTGTACGCGGTCGTTAACGGCCAGCGCCATCACCCATTGGGCCGTTGCTTCGTGCCAAAATACCTTGGGGTCACGAAAGTCACGATCGCCTTGGTTGGGGAGTACCGGGTTGCCTTCGTATTTGGTCCATGTGCGTCCTTTGTCATTGCTGAAGGCGAGGGCTTGGGACTGAAAGTCCGTTGCACCAGCCTGCTCGGCTTCGTAATCGTGGTACGTGAAAATTGCAACCATCGCAGGTTGAATGCCTCGCTGGAATCCCGCCGAGTTGTGCCAGTCGATGACGATGCTTCCTGAGAAAATGTAGCCGAGCTGGTCTGGATACAGCGCGATGGGCAGATGCTCCCAGTCGACGAGGTTGGTACTTACCGCATGTCCCCAATGCATAGGCCCCCAAACCGAACTACTGGGGTGATATTGGTAAAACAGATGGTATTCGCCTGCGAAGAAAACCAACCCGTTTGGATCGTTCATCCATTGTTCAGGAGGCGAAAAATGGAATTGGTTGCGGCATGGCTCTTGGTAGAGCGGGAAAGCCTCTGAGCTTAGGCCATTGTTCGCCGAGGTAGGCGGGATCGCATTGGACATGAGCTACAACATTGAGGTCAAGTTCGGGCCGAGCAAAATCAGTGGCGTACCAACTGGTCTTCAAGCGCTTCGAGGGAGGTCCCGCGGGTTTCGGGCATGACGAAGACGACGAAGACCAACTGCAACACCATCATCCCGCAGAAGAACGCAAAGACTGCACCGCCACCCAAAGCGTTGGCAACAATGGGGAAGATGTTGGCAATCACAGCAGCAAGAATCCAGTGTGTGAAACTACCCAAGGCTTGGCCTCCTGCGCGCACTTGATTCGGGAAAATCTCGGAGATGAAGACCCAAATGACGGCCCCCTGCGACATCGCAAAAAAAGCGATGTAGGTGAACAGCAAGGCCGGTACCATGCCAAACGACTCGGTAAAAAACGCATACGAGACCAATCCCAACGCCCCGATGAGTCCCAACGAACCGACTAGCATCAACGAGCGGCGGCCGAAGCGGTCGATGAGGGTGAGGCCAATCATGGTG
>CAYYHN010000040.1:0-13330 GCA_964471245.1 uncultured Rhodothermaceae bacterium
CAAACCATTCGTTTCCTGTGTAGCTTGGTTCCAAAAGCCCGTTAGCAGGCACCAGTACGCCGAGTTGATCCGGATCCGTCGTGCCACCGCCGAGTGCAGCAGGTTCGTGGGGTGCCCCCAGTGCATCGCCATAGGCGCCCAGCAACATCATGCCTTTGGCACGATCATGCAGCGTCACCACGGGCTTTTCCGGCATGATGTCTAGGTTTTTCGAGTGGGTTCTCCGCTCTCCTGTCATCGTTGCTTATATAATTCGGTTTGCAGCTTTCAGTAGAGGTGGTTGGCCACATCTGTATCTGATTCTGGATACCCTCTGTGCTGGTTTCTCGGTTCTAATCTATAAAATATGCACGATTGGATTGGACCCGAAAAACGATGCTACCTATGCCGTGCCTGCCACTTGTTGGCGCAGCCGTCCAGGTGTGAGGCCTGTGGCTTTCTTGACGGCTGTGTGGAAGGTCGTCTTGGAGTTGAAGCCGGCTTCGTAGGCAAGGGCCAAGACGGTGAACTGCTGATACGACTCGGCTTGTGCGAGCCGCTTAAACTCCTCAATCCGATACCGATTGATGAAATCGGCAAAGTTGGTATGTCCGCTGGCACTGATGACCTGCGAGAGCCGGTGCGGCGGTACATCGACTAGGGCGGCAAGGTCAGCGAGGCGGAGCTTGGGGTCGCGGTAGGGCTGCTGGGTGAGCATCACGGTATGCAACTGTTGGGTAAGCGCCGAACGTTCGGTTTCGGGTAAGGCGGGCCGCGAGGCTACTGGGCGAGGCTTCACTTTGAATAACTCCGGCTGATGCACGGCAAACCACGCGAGCACATACGAAAGCCCTGCAAGCGCGAGCCACATCGTGCCGTAGCTGACCCACGTGAGCTGGTTGGCATATCCGAAAACCCACGACGCGTAGGCGTATCCCCACAGTACCAACACCACACCAATGCATGTAGCCAAAGCTTGCACATAGCGTGGCCATGCGGGAAGCACGATCTCCGCTGCCGCCAATCGCTCATAGCGTCGGGCTAGAAGCAAGCACGCCCCGAAGAAAACTGTATTCAGCACCCATGCGCCGCCTTCTGCCAGCATGCCCCATAGCATCAGGTTATCCGCTTTCCACGCCCCATAGCCCGAAGCAGGCACAAGAAGCGCGAGCAGTTCCGTCGCGGCAAATAGCATCGCCGGCATGTAGTGCCACCATATCATTCGCGGCGGTGTCGCTTCGTCAAAGAAGAGGCGGTGGAAATATCCATAAAGCACCGGGCCGTACAGGTAGATGATGGCATCCGGAAACATGAGCAGGTTAGGGATCGCCTCTATCCAAGTGCTCATAGCCAAGAGCCGCCCAACTAGCGTCAGGCTCAGCAGCAGCACAAACACGGCTAACCAGCGGTTCGCACGGACGTTGCGGTCGCGGATGCGATGCAGCACACTCATCAGAAACAGCCCTTGTACAAGACCAAGGATGAGAATGGTTAGCAGCGCCTGTTGCGGCATTTGGGTAGCTAGGTTGCGTGAGTGGAAGCAGGTATAGCAAGCTAGCCGCTGCTGGGTTGCGTCGAAATCCCGAAACACATCCCTACGCCAAAGCAACAAAAAAACGGTGCGCACCGAAGCACGCACCGCTCAAACAAAACAATTTAGCTGCCAAGAGCCGTTGCGTTTAAGCATAAATGCCGCGCAAACGCAGGGCCGAGGCGACCTTGTCGACAGCCAACACGTAGGCCCCGATGCGCATGGTGACATCGTGCTTCTCAGTGGCGTCGTAGACGCGGTCGAAGGCGCTGCGCATCATGCGGTCGAGGCGGCGGTTGACGCGCTCCATCGACCAGAAGTAGCCTTGGCGATTCTGGACCCACTCGAAATAGGAAACCGTAACGCCGCCTGCGTTGGCGAGGATGTCGGGCGCGACGAGGACGCCATTTTCTTTCAGGATGGCGTCGGCTTTGGGCGTCGTTGGGCCGTTGGCCCCTTCAGCGATGATCTTGGCGCGGATCTCATGGGCATTGGCCCCCGTGATCTGGTCTTCTTTGGCGCAGGGAGCCAACACGTCAACGTCGAGCGCGAGGAGTTCTGCGTTTGAGATTGGCTGGGCTTCGGTGTAGCCTTCGAGCGAGCGGTTGTTTGCTTCGGCGTAGGCCATCATCGCGGCGATATCGAGGCCGTTTTCGTTGTAGTAGCCGCCCGACACGTCGCTCACAGCGACGATCTTGCAGCCTTGGCGTTGCAGCAACTCAGCCCCAATGGAGCCCACGTTGCCGAAGCCTTGGACTGCTACCGTGCATTGCGATGGGCGCAGACCGAGTTTCTCCATCGCTGCCAGTGTGACGGTCATCACGCCACGGCCTGTAGCTTCGCGGCGGCCTTGCGAGCCCCCAAGCATGATCGGCTTGCCCGTGACAACGGCGGTTTCGGTGCGACGGTTGTGCATCGAGTACGTGTCGAGAATCCACGCCATAATCTGGTCGTTGGTGTTCATGTCCGGCGCAGGGATGTCCTTGTCCGGGCCAAACACGTCGAGCAGGTTGGCCGTGTAGCGGCGTGTCAGGCGTTCCAATTCGCCGGGGCTCATCTCACGCGGGTTGCAGATGACGCCGCCTTTGCCGCCGCCAAACGGCACACCGACGATGGCACATTTCCACGTCATCCACGCGGCAAGCGCTTTCACCTCGTCGAGCGAGACATCGGGCGCGTAGCGGATGCCGCCTTTACTGGGGCCAAGCACTTCGTTGTGGATGACACGGTAGCCTTCGAACACCTTGATCCGGCCATCATCCATCGCAACCGGCACGGCGGTGATGTGGACGCGCGTAGGCGTGACAAGGTATTCGTAGAACCCGGGATCGAGCGAGAGGATTTCGGCGGCCACATCGAAGCGGTCCACCATGGCCTGAAACGGGTTGTCGTGGTCGCGGATCGGGGCGGGTTCTTGGTAGATAGCCCGCTCGTAAACGTCGCGTTTGAAGGGCATAGACAGAGACAGGCTCGGGCCTGCCGGCTAGGACTGGAAACGGTTGAGAGGTGTTGGAAGCGCTTCCTATACGCTGCCAACAGATTAGCAAAAACAGCCAACCTACCGCCAAACGACGCGGTAACCCGAAAGGTATCTCGCCTTGGGTAAAGATCATGCGGGGCTTTTATGCATTAATGGTGCAATTTGGGGGTGGGCGTGTAGGAGTATGGGAAGGATGGGAGATTTGGGGCGTGTGGGATGTTTGGGAAAGTTGAGATGGGTGAGAGGTATGAACCGACGAGTGGTGTGTGTACCTTGGGATAATTTTGTGTGCCTCGCCCCGTGCCCCACGCTCCTTGCCCCATGCCACAAGCTTGCCCGCAACCATGACGGAACGCCATCGCAAAGCCTTAGCTGCGCTTGCACGGAAAAAGCACCGTGACCAGACGGGTACTTTTTTGCTAGAGGGTGTGCGTACGGTGGAGGCAGCGGTGCAGGCAGGAGCGCCGTTGGTAGAGGTGGTTGTTACATCAGTCGCTTCTGCTGAACCGCGTGTGGAGACGCTCTTGGTAAAAGTAGCGGTGCCGATCCACACTGTGTCTGAGCGCATGATGGCGAAGCTATCCGACGTGCAAACCAGTCAAGGCATCCTCGCGGTGGCCCAGCAGCCGCTCGTGTCTGCGGCAGACCTTTTTGACAAGGCCACGGTCCTTGCACTCGACGGGGTACAAGATCCCGGCAATGTAGGTACGGTCTTGCGCACAGCGGCATGGTTTGGTGTGGATGCCGTACTTGCTGGTCCGGGCACCGCCGACCTGTTCAACCCCAAAGTCGTTCGCGCCTCGATGGGCGGGCTGTGGGATGTACGCCTTGCCCGTACACAAGACCTTTGGGCATGGCTTGGCGAAGCGCAAGCACGCGGTTTCACGCGCTACGGAGCGGACCTCGATGGCACCTCCCTTGCCGATTGGCAGCCGCAACGTCCCTCTGTGCTCGTCCTTGGTAGCGAAGCCCACGGCCTACAACCTGCTGTGCACGCGGCCCTTGACGAGTGCCTCACCATACCCAGTGCCGCCAATCGATGTGGCGTGGAGTCGCTGAATGTAGGCGTAGCTGGTGGCATTCTCATGAGCCGATGGGTAGGCTGACGGCATAATGTGCTTGGAAGCATGCAGGTTCATCGGTCGCCTGCTTGTGTGGACGAGGCATTCCGTCGTGCCCAGTGCCAACCTTTTTGCGCGTCGCATCATCCAATACGCAACCTGCCGCATGTAGCCTCGTAGTGCTAATTTTTTAGCCCAGCTGTTTCTGTCCCACCAAACGCACGTTGTCGCCACAATCGCCGCCGGAAACGCGATGATGCGTGACGCTGGAATTTTGGTCCAACACGCAATTTTCTACGTCCATCTCATCTACCCTTTCCATCCCGCGAACGTTGGCTCCAACGTAAGCTGCTATGTTCAAGAACTACCTTACGATCGCACTGCGCGACCTGCGCAAACACCCGGGTTATACGTTCATCACGGTCAGCGGACTGGCCTTAGGCATGGCGTGCTGCGTGCTGATTTTATTGCTGGTGCGGCACGAGTGGAACTACGACAGCTTCCACACCAACGCCGACGACATTTACCGCACCTACGCGACCTACACGGGACCAGAAGGCGACACGAATATTCAGGCAATGATGACGCCTGACTTCACCCCAGCGCTGGCCGAGGCGTTTCCATCGATTGAGCGCGCAACACGGTATGTGACGGGCAGCCAAGACATACAAGTTGGCGACCAAATCTTTCGGCACGAACTGGCCGAGGTCGACTCGACGTTCTTTGAGCTGTTTAGCTTCGGCATGCTCGCAGGCGACCCCGGTACGGCACTGGATGATCCGTCCTCGATGGTCGTCACCGCCGAGACCGCCGAGCGGCTGTTTGGCGTGCGTGCGCCGAATTATAGTGAGGCATTGGGGCGTGTCGTGTCGATCACCCGATCTGAGGAACGATACGACTTCACCATTTCGGGCGTAGCTGCCAACGTGCCCAACAACTCCAGCATCATATTCGATGCGCTCATCTCGTTCGAGAACTACGGCAACATCCGGCTTGGTGGCAACAATTGGGGCGGCCGTACCTCCACATACATCCAGCTTGCTGAAGGCCAAACGGCCGAAGCGTTTGAAGCCGCTGCTATCCCGTTCATCCAAGAGTCCTTCGCACAATACATGGATGCGCTGCGCAGCAATGGCTTCCTCGCTGAGGCGGCCGAGGCCTTCCAGTTCAAGCTCCAGCCGCTCGCCGAATTGCACCTGACGCCCGACGTGTGGGTGCCCTACGAAGTGCAGCCGCACAACCCACGGTTTTCCTACATCATCGGTGCGATTGGCTTGCTCGTGCTACTGATCGCATGCATCAACTTCATGATCCTATCGGTGGGTCGCTCGGCGAGCCGTGCACGCGAAGTCGGCATGCGCAAGGTGCTGGGCGCGAACCGCAGCCAACTGATGCGGCAGTTCTGGGGCGAGGCGCTGGTACTAAGCGGGACGGCCTTGGTGCTTGGGTTGGCGATCGCGTTCCTCGCGCTGCCGTCATTCAATATGTTGACAGGGCAAGACCTCACGCTCGCTACGTTCTCGATGGGCGAGCTTGGGTTGGCTGTGCTGTTTTTGATGATTGTCGTAGGCCTTGTGGCGGGCGGTTACCCCGCGTTTGTGCTGTCGCGGTTCCGTCCGGCAGCGGTGCTCAAGGGCAGCGTCAAGACGCGCGGCAACAACTTGTTCACGCGTAGCCTCGTCGTGGTGCAGTACACCATCTCCGTTGGCCTCATTGTTTGCACGCTCATCATGGCCGATCAGCTTAGCTACCTGCTCAACCAAGATCTCGGCTTCGAGGATGAGTTTGTCGTCGTGGTCAATGCCAACCAAATCAGCCGCGAGCAAGCACCGACCGTCCTCGAAACATTCCGCAACGAACTACTGCCCTACGATGAGGTGGTTAGCATCGCCCGGACGGGCTCGGCGTTCACGCGCGGCAGCGACCGCAACACGTGGACTGACGGTGACGGCATCACACGACAGGCGTACAACATCGGTGTCGATTACGACTACATCGACCTGATGGGCATGGACATCGTTGCTGGGCGCAACTTCACACGCGACCTCCCGGCTGACGAGCGACTGGGCGTGCTGGTCAATGAGGCGCTGGTACGTGAGTTTGGCATCGAGGACCCTGTAGGGCACGAACTGACCAACTGGCTCTCGTTCATCTACGAGGAGTCGCCGACGATTGTGGGCGTGGTCAAGGACTTCAACTTCCGCTCCCTTCACGAAGAGGTGCAGCCGGTGGTGATGAACATGCACCCCGAATATTACAACTACATGAGCGCCATCCTCGTCAAGCTCCGCCCAGAAAACGCCTCCGAAACCCTCCGCCGCATCGAGGGCACATGGAGCAGTGTACTCCCGGCTAAGCCGTTCACCTACTCGTTCCTCGACGATGACCTTGGGCAGCAGTACGAAGCCGAGCAGCGCTGGCAAAACATCGTGACGACCTCAGCCCTGCTTGCCATTCTCATCGCTTGTCTCGGCCTGTTCGGACTGGCGACGCTATCCGTTACAAAGCGGACCAAGGAAATTGGCGTACGCAAAGTGCTTGGAGCATCCATAAGTAGCGTGGTGGCGCTCGTCTCGGTCGAGTTCGTTAAGCTTGTCGCCATTGCCACCGTGCTCGCGTGGCCGCTGGCCTATTTCGGCATGACGCGCTGGCTCGACGACTTCGCCTACCGTATCGACCTTGGTCCAACCGCCTTCGCCCTCGGTGGCCTTGCCGCTCTACTGATCGCCGTCGGTACGGTGAGCTACCACGCGATCCGCGCAGCGAGAGCGAATCCGGTGGAGTCACTACGGTACGAGTGAGCACCCTCCTGCACAATCACTCACTTCATGAAAAAAAGCCTCCTTCTCCTTGTATGCTGCCTCAGTAGTACGCTCGCTTACGGCCAAGACGTTCTGGTTGAGGATATCACTTTTCTGAGTCACAATGATCGCCTCTCTGGATCGATTGTCTTTCCTGTTGAGCATGAAATCAAAGCGGCTGTCGTGTTTGTACACGGTTCAGGGAAGCAAACACGCAGCCTGCATTGGGCAGAACGCTTCGCAGCGGACGGCATTGCAGCGTTGGTGTACGACAAGCGCGGTGTTGGGCAGTCAGGCGGCACCTATGAAAGCAACCAAAGTGTCAGCGGCCCCAATCTTGATTTGTTGGCAGACGATGCCGTAGCGGCCTTGCAAGTACTGGCAAACCATTGGAAAACTGCTGCCGTGCCGCTCGGGTTAACCGGCATCAGTCAAGCGGGCTGGATTGTACCGCTCGCTGCTGAAAAAGCCGACGACGTAGATTTCATGGTGTTATGGAGCGGCCCCGTTTGCCGCGTAAGCGAGGAGGATATTTTCAGTAAGTACACCGCAGATCTCGATGCCACCAAGGTTCCGAGTTACGCCGAAGCTCTCTCCGCGCGAACATCACCGTACGTCTGGCCGGATTTCCTCGGCAAAGACACCGACCCTAGCGAAAGCCTCGTCAAGCTGGATATTCCCGGCTTGTGGATCTTCGGCGCACAAGATGGTAGTGTACCCGTGGACCTATCGATCCAGCGGCTCCAAGCACTCATCGATGCACATCATCCTTATGCGTATGCGCTGTTTTCTAATCTCGGCCACAACAACATGAAGGAGACGTTCTCCACAGCGACGGATTGGATCCTACACTTGGCCGAATAAAAGGCATCCTTCGTTCTTGAGCAGTGACATACGGCACATTTCGGTTGCTTGCACCACCCCGATGACAACACTAGATTGCTAGGCGTAAACACGGCGAATGGAATCAGACTAGGTAGCGCGTGACGGGCCCGGCATTTAGCATAGGCATGGAGGTGGTGTTTCTGCTAGGTGCTGCCCAAGGCATATTCCTCGCGGCTGTGCTCGCAAGCAGGACACAAAACGTGTTGCCGAATCGGCTACTTGCCGCCCTAGTCTTGGTCTTCTCGTTTGACCTTGCCATGGCTGTCTACCACGCCTCGGCAGCCAAAGACCACTTCCCTGTACTCATTGGGTTAGACCTGCCGATTGCCTTTCTCTATGGCCCACTGCTCTATCTGTACGTCCGTATAATGACGACAGAATCGCCTCCACTGAGACGAGCAGATGGCTGGCATGCATTCCCTTTTGCTGCATGCGTAGTCTTTCTGCTACCGTACTTTGTACTACCTGGTACTGAAAAACTCGCTCTGCTCCAAGATTCAAGCCTCCTGTTCCAGACACGTGCGCTTACCATTATCACACCCTTGAAGCTGATTCATGGTCTGGTCTACCTCGCGCTCGTCATTTATCTGCTGCGCCGTTACAGGAGGCAAATCAAGGACACGTTCTCTGCTGTTGAAGGCGTCCAGTTGGCATGGCTGCGCAACCTCACAGCAGGTATGGTCACGCTGTTCATGATCGCAGGAATCATCTACGTGTTGGGGAGTCGTGGCGTGGTTTTGATTGGCATGGATCCGGGTGGGATTTATGATGACCTCACGCTGTTGTCCGTCACGATCTTCGTCTATGCTCTTGGTTACTTTGGGTTGCGGCAACCTGAGATCATCGTGCACCATGTCGAGCCTACGTTACCGGCGGAACGTGCCAGTCCAGCATCCTACGCCCGCTCGGGTATGCAACCCCATGCTGCCGCGACGCACAAGGAACGGCTCTTAGCCCTCATGGAGACAGTACATCCCTATCGGCAAGGGAACCTCACGCTGCAAGACCTCGCCGACCAGTTAGGCATCTCCTCGCACAACCTCACAGAAGTGCTGAACACGCAACTCGACCAGCGCTTCTACGATTTCGTCAATGGTTACCGGGTGCGCGAAGTGCAGGTGCGCCTGAAAGATCCAGCCTCGGCCAACTTAACCGTCCTTGCCATTGGTATGGATGCCGGGTTCAACGCCAAGTCGTCGTTCAACGCGGCGTTCAAGCGGCACACCGGCATGACACCGTCCGAATACAGACGCCAGCACATGGCGTGATTCGGCGTAAAAAGGCCATCTGTAGGTCCAGTCCAGCGGGGATGGACCTCTTGTCAAGGTCCAGTTCGTCCGGCGTGGTCGAGTGCAGGGTGGTCTGTGGGTAATCTGAGACCAGCACACCAACGGTGGTGTGTGACCGTCTCTTATCCCACACATGATGATGACCTTGCCCCGCCTATTCCTAGCCCTTGCCCTCTGCCTGCTAACCGCACCGGCTTTTTCGCAGACCGGGCACCAAACCCTACGCGGCGTCGTGCTCGACCATGACACCCGCATCCCACTGATTGGTGCCAATGTGCTCATCGTGGACACCGACCCCATCCTTGGTACAGCTACCGATACCGAGGGACGCTTTGTCTTGCAACGCGTCCCGCTCGGGCGGCAAACGGTACAGGTTCGGTACATCGGCTACACACCTAAGCTCATTCCTAATGTCCTTGTACGTGCTGGGCAAGAGACCGTGCTGGAGATTACGCTGCGCGAAGAAGTTGTCGAGGGCGAAGAGGTTGTGATTCGGCCCACGAGCCGTCAAAGTCAGCCGCTCAATGATCTTGCCGCCGTCAGTGCGCGTGGCTTCTCGGTTGAGGAAACGCGGCGGTATGCTGGAGCGGTCGATGATCCTGCGCGGCTTGCGTCGGCCTTTGCAGGCGTGGCCCAATCCGGTAGCGGCGTATCGGACAACGCCCTTTCCATCCGGGGGAATGCACCCAAAGGGGTGCTGTGGCACCTTGAAGGCGTTCCCATTCCTAACCCAAACCACTTTGCCGGGCTCTCTGTAGCGGGCGGCGGGGGACTCACGCTCTTCAGCGGTCAACTCTTAGCCAACTCCGACGTCTTTACGGGAGCCTTTCCTGCTGAGTACGGCAATGCACTTTCGGGCGTATTCGACATGCGCTTCCGTACGGGCAACCCGGCTACCCGCGAGCATACGATGCAGGTTGGTTTACTCGGCCTCGAAGTAGCTTCCGAAGGGCCTTTCCGCCGTGGTGGAGCCGCTACGTACCTGTTCAATTACCGCTATTCCACCCTCGGCCTCCTGCTACCCATTTTGCAGACCGAGGCCGGGACGACGTATCAAGACTTGGCCTTCAAACTGGCTTTCCCGACTACGAAAGGACGCTTCGAAGTCTGGGGTTTAGGTGGACTCGATGGTCAAGATCTGCTGGAAAATCACAATCCGGCTGAGTGGGAATACGGTTTCTGGGACCGCACCCGCTTCGACCTAGGTCTCGGCGTAGCGGCTGGCGGCGTCACGCATCACCTCATCCTTGGCCAACGTACGTACCTTCGCACCAGCCTAGCGGGTACCGCTCGCTACACCCGCTGGGATCAGCAGCGCCTCGCCGACAGCCTCACACTGCAACCCGACCTTCGGCTGCGCAATACCGATGCACGAGCCATTGTTGGCACGACACTCGCCCACAAGGTTGGAGCGCGCCACTTCAATCGTACGGGCATCACCGCGCAGCAGCTCATGTATGACCTCGATGTACGAGCGGCACTCGAAAACGAACCACCACTCCGCCCGATTGCCCAAGGCACGGGAAACAGTACGCTGATCCAGGCCTTCACACAGTCGCGCTTCACGCTTACGACCGAGCTCAACCTCACGGCGGGGGTGCATGTCCAGCACTTTGCCCTTTCCGGGCACACCGCCGTCGAACCGCGCCTCGGCGTTGTATGGGCCGTCACCGAGCGCCAAAGCGTGCAGTTTGGCTATGGTCTACACAGCCAGACCGAAGACCTGCGTGTTTATCTGGCACAACCGACGGGAACAGCAACACAGCCTAACCGAAACCTCGACTTTGCTCGCGCACACCATCTCGTCGCTGGGACAAGCCGCCAGCTTTCCGACGACCTGCGCATGCAGGTGGAAGCCTACGCACAACGCCTTTTTGACGTACCCGTCATCGCTGACAGTTCTTTCTCTCTCATCAACTTTCGCCAAGACTGGACGTTTGCTGAGCCGCTCGTTAATAAAGGGCGAGGCGAAAATTACGGCGTAGAAGTGACTTTGGATCGCGCCCTCCGAGATGGCTTCTACTACCTGTTGACGGGCTCGCTTTTCACGTCGCGCTACCAAGGCGGCGATGGCATATGGCGACCGACGCGGTTTGACCAAGGGTATCTCCTCAACGCACTCGCTGGCCGCGAATTCCAAGTCAATACGCGAAACCTCTTGGGCGTCAATGTGCGCGTGGCGGCACTCGGCAGCGAGCGACGAAGCCCTGTAGACGAGGCGGCTTCGGCATTACGCCAAGAAGTGATCTACGACGAGACGCGTGCGTTCGCCGAGCGCTGGCCCAGCGTCTGGCTTGTTGACCTTACGCTGACCTATCGGCGCAATGGGCAGCGCCTCTCCAGTGTCTGGGCGCTGCAACTCAAGAATGCGCTAGCTGCCAAAGACACCTCTTTCGACTACAACTACGCGCTGCAACGCGTGGAACGCATCGAAGACGGCTTCCCCTTGCCTGTGCTGAGCTACAAGCTAGAGTTCTAAGAGACGGTCTCTGGATGGCTGACTGATGGGTATCGAGCCATGCGCTATATTTGTGCGAACCACTTGGCGCTCACGCACATTACGGCCATGACATTGAAAGTAGTCTCAGCAGTCCTAGCTATCCTTGGCCTTCTTCTACTACTCTTCGGAAGCTGGGGGCGTTTTACGGAAGCAGGTCAACTTCGCTACGATGAGATGGCTGGGATCCTTCCGTACTTTGCGTTTTACATCGGCATCCTTTTGCTTGTGGTTGCTCTCGTCATGCTAGGCATCATGGTATTCGCGAAGGGAAATGGGCCGTAGGACGCCGAAGTCATGCATGGCCATAGGGGGATTGGGGTTTTTGTAATCGGTGGGCACCATCGGACGTCCCCAAAGTAGTCTGACGATAAGATTTGTCTTGGGCTTTGCCGATGGAGATTTTTCCGAAAACCCGGCCTTTTTGATTGGCGGCGGCTTCCCATTCTTCCCTTGGCTAGGCTTTGCCTACAGCTTTGGGAAGGCCAAGTAATCATGTTGTGCAGTACACTCGTCGTAGAAAAAACTACCGCTTCTTACGCCGGAAGGGGTTCATCAGGCCATCCATAAACAAGTGGCTGAAGTAGCCAACCACAGCCGCGCCATAAAACGGAAGGCCAGCAAAGGGGCGTTCGGGGATGAGCAGGTAGGGGAAGATCACCAGCGGTGACGGAATGAGTAGCATCGCCCACCATGTGTGCGTCCAGCCACGGTGTTTGCCGAGGGCAGGCAAGATGGTGAACAGGCCAAGGTAGGCAGCTTCCTCGAAATGCTTGGTGATAATTAGCACTACGTCGGCGACGAAGAAGATGCTGTAGAACAGGTTTTGGCCTTTCGAGTTGGTGTCTACGTCGGGCCAGAGGCCGAACATGAGGCATAGGGCAAACAGCGCGACAGGGTACGCGATCAGTTCGAGCACGGTAAACTGCTCATAGGCGGCATCGACGGAGAAGATGAAGAACAGGCCGCCCATGTACAGCATGAAGAAAAACGCTGCGCCACTCAGATGTCCTTGGTAATTCGCCACAGGCTTCGTGGTTGTGTTGGCAATAAAGCTAGAAACAGAGTGTTTATTGTCGAAGCGTTTTCTGCATTGCTGCGATGACACTATCACGCGCGGGGCTTGGAGATATCGCTTTCAGGCGGGAGATTAGGGTGGCAATATCCCAATCAAGCAATGGTGCACTCAAGGCAGCAAAAACAGGAGCTTGATGGACACCTTCTACTTCCAATGCTTCAAGAAAAACCAATGGTGCGCGTTCTAAAACCTCAAAAAGAACCTCGTTGCTCCATGCTGCAACTTCTGCATTATTTGTACAGGCTGGCGTAAAGGAACGAAAGAGCGGTATAAGAACCTCGATGCTCAGGGAATCTTGCTGGGCCGCTTCTGATACCATGTGTAGACATTGCTCCTGCTGTTGAGCCTGCACCCTCCCTGCCATTACACATGCCAGCAAAGTTACAATGAGAAGGCATACCTGTCTTGCTTTCATTTTATACGTTCTGTTCCATAAAAAACCGCACAGCGAGGTGGTACCCTGTGAGCCCAAGGCCACAGATCTGCCCGACGCATACGGGCGCAAGCATCGATTGGTGACGAAAGGCTTCGCGGGCGTGGACATTCGAGATATGGACCTCGACGACGCGAAGGCTCGTCCCAGCGATGGCGTCGCGCAGGGCGATGGACGTGTGCGTGTACGCGCCGGGGTTGAAGACGACCCCGTCTACGCCGTCGGCAAAAGCTTGGTGGAGTCGGTCGACGAGTGCGCCTTCGTGGTTGCTCTGAAAGAACGCCAAGTCGGCTGTT
>CAYYHN010000041.1:0-9129 GCA_964471245.1 uncultured Rhodothermaceae bacterium
TCCCTAACCCAGATAAATTTTACCATCATGGGTCATTTTAGTAAGAAAAGCGCCTCGACCAAGCAGGACATCCCTACCGCGTCGTTGCCGGACATCATCTTCATGTTGCTCATCTTCTTCATGGTGAGTACGGTGCTCCGGGAACAGACGGTTCAGGTTCGGACGCAACTGCCTGATGCCGAAGCCATCACCAAGATCGACCAGAAACGCTTGGTTTCGTACATCTGGATGGGTCCGATGAAGCTCGACGGCAATCAGTTGGGCGACACCGCAGTTCAGATTGACGATGCACTCGTGGAGGAATTGACCAACATTCGTACAATTATGTACAACAAGCTGCTGGAGCAGCCTAAGTTGATCGTTTCCCTTCGCGTGGACGAAGAGTCAGAAATGGGCATTGTGCAAAACGTGCAGCAAGAGCTGCGCGAAGCAGGCACGCTCCGCATTAACTATTCGTCGAAACGGCGTATCGTTCAGTAGCGCAACTGCCTGTTGCTTGACCGTTCTGGTCACGAGTTAATTCTCAGGAAAAAGCCTTGCTTCGGTAAGGCTTTTTTTGTGCCGTTCCGTATCGTGCAACGTGACGTTACGCTTCTTGCTTGGCAACTATCCGCTTATCTCGACATGACACATAAGATTACGCTTTTACCGGGTGATGGCATTGGCCCTGAAGTCACCGCTGCCACAGTCCAAATTTTGGAAGCTACGGGTGTCGGCTTCGAATGGGAGCGTATTGAAGATGTAGGCACCGCTGCCGTCGAGAAATATGGAGAGCCCCTCCCCGACTTTGTCCTCGACTCAATCCGTACGAACAAGATCGCGCTAAAAGGTCCCATTACGACGCCAGTTGGGAAGGGTTTTAAAAGCGTCAACGTCTCGCTTCGGCAGAAGCTAGATTTGTACGCGAATGTCCGACCAAGTAAATCGATCCCTGGCATTGAGACGCCATTTAAGGACGTCAACCTCATCATATTCCGGGAGAACACGGAAGGCTTGTACTCAGGTATTGAGAGCTTTGACGAGCGCCTTCAAATAGCGGACTCCACGGCGCGGATTTCGCGCAGCGGCTCGGAACGCATCATTCGGTTTTGCTTCGAATATTGCCGCAAACACGGGTTTGAGCAAGTCACCCTTGTGCACAAAGCAAACATTCTGAAGCTTTCCTCAGGCATGTTCCTCGACATTGGTCGGAAGATGGCGGCAGAGTTTCCTGATATCGATTTCAACGACCGCATCATTGATAACATGTCGATGCAGTTGGTCACGAATCCAAGCCGTTACCAATGCATCGTCACGACAAACCTATTTGGTGATATCCTCAGCGATCTCGCTGCGGGGCTCGTCGGTGGGCTCGGCGTTGTTCCGGGTGCCAATATTGGTGATGAGTACGCCGTTTTCGAAGCCGTACACGGCAGTGCACCAGACATTGCCGGGCAGAACAAAGCCAACCCAACGGCGCTCCTGCGTTCTGGCGTGATGATGCTCCGCCACCTAGGCGAAAACGCTGCAGCTGATGCCATTCGAGATGCTCTTTATGAAACGCTCAGCGAAGGCACCTATCGTACAGGAGACCTCGGTGGCACAACTTCGACAACGGATTTTGCCGCATACATGGCCAAGAAAGTTGCCAAGCTAGCGGCTAATTAGCATCAATCACGTTAGGTTTCACCCCACCGATCGGCAATTCATTTTCAAGTAGCAACAGGTATGATTCAACGCGTTCAAACGGTTTATTTAGCCGTTGGTGGCCTCGCCCTCCTAGGTCTTTTGCCCTTCGATGCCGTATGGAGTAGCGAAGCAGCAACTTCTTTTGGTTGGTTCAAACCTGCCAGTGTAGGCGCGATTATCTTGACGGCTATCGTTGCGATCGGTGCGATCTTCATGTACAACAAACGTCCAAAACAACGCTCGTTGGTCGTTGGCGTCCAAGTGCTTACGGTGCTGACGATGCTCATTACGTTCGGCGGCCTGTACTTCGCTGGCGCGTTGCAGCCCATGCTCGCCACGCTGACGCTAGCAAGCGGAGCGGTGCTCGCCTTACCGGTGCTTGCTTACATATTCTTTTTCCTCGCACGCCGCAGCATCGATAAAGACATTGCACTGATCAAGTCAATGGATCGGCTGCGGTAATCAACGCGCGCATCTGCACATCTCTCCCTAGAATTCGCTGAATGGACCGCGCACAACCTCGCCTGCTGTACCCCAGCATTGCGCTGGCCATCGTGGTTTTTTCGCTGAGTGCCATCCTTGTTCGCTTTGCCGATGAAGCGCCCGGCTTGGCAATCGCCGTGTGGCGAACATGGATAGCCGTGTTACTGCTCACGCCATTCATGCTGCGCCAACGGCAGCGGCAGCCCTTCGCATTCTCGCGCAAAGATAAGTGGTTCATCTTGGTCGCTGGCGTCCTGCTTGGGCTTCATTTTGTCACGTGGATCGAGTCCATTCACCACACAAGCATTGCAAGCGCTACAGTCATTCTATCTACGACGCCTGTTTTTGTAGCAATAGGAGGCTTCTTATTCCTGAAGGAACGCTTTAAGCTATCAACAAGCGTGGGGATCTTACTGGCATTAGTAGGTTCAGTTGTCATTGCCTGGAGTGACTTCACAACCGCCGCGAATACACCCCTACTTTGGGAACAGTTTGGCGCTCATGGCAGCGTTAACTATGGGCGCTTACATGTTGGTTGGCCGGGCTGCCCGCAAGGGCATCTCGTGGCTGTATTATGTATATCCACTCTATGTAGTCGCTGCGTCCACAACCTTGGTTTGTGCCCTCTTGCTCCGCATACCGCTCTTCGGATATTCGCCTTTGGTCTATGGCCTTTGCGCACTCATGGCAATCGGGCCGCAGATCATCGGACATGGGTCGTTCAATTTTGCACTTCGCTACGTATCGCCCACCATTCTCGCACTGCTTAGTCTTCTTGAACCCATTGGCGCATCAATCATTGCCGCAATGCTCTTCGGCGAAATCCCGACGCCCCTTGCGCTGGGCGGCATGGTCCTCGTATTGCTCGCCGTCGCGTATATTCTTTGGTTCAGACGTTCCCAATCGACATGACCGCTGATGCACATGCTTACTGATCCGCTGCGAACGTGGGCACCGCCTGAAACTTGGCACCAGATCACCACGCTGGATACGCACACCGCAGGCGAGCCGCTGCGTATCATTACGAGCGGTTACCCCGTGCTTCTGGGGCATAGTATTTTGGCGCGACGCGAAGACGTCAAGACCAAGTGGGATCACCTTCGAAAAGCGCTGATGTGGGAGCCGCGGGGGCACCGTGAAATGTATGGTTGCATTCTGACGCCCCCCGTGACAGGCAAGGCTGCTTTCGGCGTGCTCTTCCTTCACAACGAAGGCTACAGCACCATGTGCGGGCATGCCATCATTGCACTTGCTAAAGTTGCGGTACGCACTGGACTCGTACACGCCAAGGCCCCCTTAACCCAACTGTCTATTGATACCCCGGCAGGATTGGTTCACGCACAGGTGGCTTACGATGGATCTGACGTTTCGCATGTTTCATTCGCAAATGTCCCCTCTTTCGTAGCCGCCCTAGATGAAACGATTGACGTAGAGGGCCTAGGGTCGGTTCGCTATGACCTTGCCTTTGGCGGAGCGTATTATGCCTACCTTGATGCAGTCGACTTCGGACTTCGATGCATCCCGGAAGAACATGACCAGCTCATTTCGCTAGGTCGGCGCATCAAGGCTGCCTTCGAAGCGCAGAAGACGATTCAGCACCCTTTTGAAGCCGATCTAGGCTATTTGTACGGATGCATTTTTATTGCACCTGCCTTAACGCATGGCGTTCATAGTCGTAACGTGTGTGTCTTTGCTGACGGCCAAATTGATCGTTCTCCGACAGGTACGGGTGTTAGTGGGCGCGTGGCCTTGCATGTTGCCAAAGAGGAGCTTGCTCTTGGCGAGACGATCGTTGTAGAGAGCATTCTAGGTACAACCTTCACCGGCACTGCGCAATCTTACGTAACCTTTGGCCCTTATGACGCCGTCATTCCTGTTATTGGTGGCGACGCCTTCATTACAGGTCGCCATACGTTCTTTATCGACCCGAAGGATCCCTTGCAGCATGGATTTATGCTCGCCTAGCTTCATCCCAAGGCGAATTCTAAGTCGCTATCCAGCATCGTTCCTTCGCCCCAATCTTTGTTTGCGAGAACTATTGCACGCTTATAGCCGTTACTTCGCACAGATGCTCGGCGGCTGTGCTATCAGAATTCACGGCTGCATTGGAATACGATAGGGCATGGAGGGAACTAGCAGTTTTCGGCACTTTGTTTGTTTTATGTGCTTGATGATGCACCCTTCACCCCATGCGGTGCAACCCAACCGCCTCCATTTACGAATGAGACGGCATCGTGCCTTGTTGCAAGCGTAAGCATTGCCATGTGCACACTACAGCTCTGTCCACCAAGCTGATCACCTATGCCCGAAACGGTACGAACGCCAATTTTCAGAAGGTACGCCGGGCTTGAAAAAATCGGCAGCGGCAGCATGGGTGCTGTCTACAAGGCGCGTGATGTCCGCCTTGACCGGGACGTTGCGCTCAAAATTTTGCCGCCGGGCTTGCGTGAGGATGGCGAAGCGCTCGAACGATTTCGCCGAGAAGCACGCACGTTGGCGCAACTGAAGCATCCAGGCGTCGCTTCGGTGTTTGATGCGGATGTTGAAGGCGACTTCCCCTACCTCGTGATGGAGTTCGTGGAAGGTGAGAACCTCGAGCAACTGCTTCGACGACGCGGCACACTGCCCACGGAAGAAGTAGTCCGCATTGGCATCGAGATGGCCGAGGCTTTGGAACACATCCACTGCCATGGCATCGTGCATCGTGACCTCAAATCAGCCAACACCATCATTGGTCCTGAGGGACGTGCGGTTGTTGTCGACTTTGGCGTCGCGCACGTGGGATCGCTTCCTCGCATCTCGCAAGGCACTCTTGGTACGCCGGAATACATGAGCCCTGAGCAGGCTCAGGGGCAGCGGATGGACGGTCGCTCCGACATCTACAGTGTAGGCGTTGTCTTATATGAATGCTTGGCGGGCGAATTACCCTTTCCTAAGACAGGCGAAGGCCTTTCTGGTCTCGCAGATGTATTGCAGCGGGTTGTAGAGGAAGCGGCAGCTCCCGTTCGGAATAAGCGCAAAGACGTGCCGCAGTGGCTTGATGATGTGATCCAGCGCTGTCTCTCCAAACGCCCTGAAGACCGCTTCACAAGTGCTGCCGATCTAGCCGTTGCACTGCGCAAAGCACGCTACGATGAAGCGCAAGCTTTTGAGGATGCACATCAAGCCGTAGAACCAAGCGCGGAGGCCCCCCTACCACCGCCTCCGGAAGCGCCTCCTCCTATTGAAGACATCGTAGCACCCGCTGCGGATGTTCGACGCAACCGCTCCCAGAAGGTGATGGCGCATCAGGGTGCGCAAGGCTTGGTCATCAGCCACCTTGAAGCAGTCGATGCCATCGCATTCAACCCAAATGGCCGACGCCTCGTCTCGACGAGCAAAGATGGCGGGATACGGCTTTGGGATGCGCGTTCAGGACGATTGATCCAACTGCTTCGAGGCCACAATGCGCTGGCGGTTTCCTTTAGCAAGGGCGGCTCACGCATGGCTACCGGTGGCGTGGATGGCGCCATTTGCATCTGGGATGTTGCCAAGGAACAACCATTGCATCGCCTTGAAGCCCACAAAGGCTTTGTCCTCACAGTCGAATACAGCCGCGATGGTAAATACCTTGCGTCTGGTGGGATCGATGGCGCGGTGCGCATCTGGCGTTCCAAGACAGGACGGCTGATCCGTACGCTTGGCTGGCAATATGGCTACGTGCTGTCAGTTTCGTTCAGTCCAGATGGTCGGCACCTTGCTTCCGGTGGTGCGGACGGAGCCGTTAGGATTTGGGACGTGGGAACGGGTGATGCCCTTAACAAACTGAAAGGCCACGCGGGGTACGTCTCATCGGTCTCCTTCAGCAAAAATGGTCAGCGCCTCGCCTCTGGCAGTGCTGACGGAACGATTCGCATCTGGGATGTCAGTACGGGCAACATGTTGCGCAAACTCGAAGGACATTCCGACTGGGTTACTTCGGTTGCGTTCAATCCAGATGGAAGTCAACTTGTATCGGGGAGCCGCGACCGTACGGTTTGTCTCTGGGATGTTGAAAAAGGCCAAGGTTTGCGCCGCTTCCGGGGCCACAAAGGCGCAGTCACGACCGTTGCCTTTAGCCCGGATGGCTACCAACTCGCGTCGAGCAGCAGCGACCATACTGTGCGCGTTTGGTCGCTTACGGACAAGCTTCCTGCCCGGCGTATACCTAAACGAGCAACGGTCGCCGTTGCGGTGATGATGGGCTTTGGGGCATTGGGCATGTGGCACGAGCAACTTGCGCAGCTACCTCTGCCTGAAGTGAATTGGCAAGGGCTGTGGGATCGCATTGAGCGCGTATTTGAAGACGCCACCTCATCGATCCAAGAGCAATTTTCTGACCCACCTGCGCTGGCTCAAGACACAAGCCCCGCTGCCACGGCCGCGACGGCGGCAGCAACTACTGCTCGGCCGCAGCACTCAGGAACGGAACACCCGAATCCGAATCGGACACCATCTAGCCCACCAGAAACACCTCCTGTCCGCAGTAATGCCTCTGAGGCACCAGTGGAACGCGAACCGAATGAGGATGCTGCGTTCGCTGATAGTGGTGCAGATTCAGAAGATATCATTGCTCCCACACCATCAGCCCCATCGTACACGTCGGCAACCTACGGGACGCAACGCGGCTCAGGCGAATCCACCGACCTACAGGCAGAAGAAGGTCCGTGGATTCCTACGAATCCGCCATCAACACCAGCCCGTGTTGGAGATAATACCAGCGAGTCCGAACGTTCCGAATCACAATTCAAGACGGAAACGCCCGATTCACCTGTCCAAGATTCACCAACGCAGCGTACCTCAGACTTAAGACCCGTTGCAAGAAGCAACGCTGAACTATTTAGTGCTGACTCGGTAGCGCCCATTTTGGACACGTTCACACTGATTGTTGCAGATAAGCCAACCCGTCAACAAGCCTCCACCATCGCTGCGTCGTTCCATGAAGCAGGGTATCGGACGGGCATTCTTCGCATTGTGTTTAATGGCAAGCTGACGTATCGCGTGGCGATTGGGCAATTTAAGACGTATCAGGACGCCACCGATATCCGGCAAGCCCTTGCTGGTGACGCCCTCCCGTATGACACGTGGATTATGCGCATTCGCACGTAGTAACACGCTTTTGTTAGAGCAAACGGAGCAAATCCGCTATCTTTGCGAAGACAGTCGAATCAATAGATAAGCAGGTCTTCACATGAGTTGGGTTCTTGGGGCGATTTCGAACGGACAGTCTCCTCTAGCGCTTCAACGACTCAAGAAGGTCGCACCTACGCCACTCTTTGGCACCGCTACATCTTACCTTGCGGTCTATCTTGGTGGCCTCGACGCGACCTGTCAATGGAGTCCGCTTCAGTCGCATCCAGAGTACAAATGGGGCGCAGCCATCGGTACGGGCATACGCGTCCTGGAACGCCACGCCAACCTGCTGAATGGCCGGGATTGGGCCTCGCTTCTCGAACATGAACAGCCGAATCTTGACGCGCTAGAAGGGCACTTCGTAGCGCTCCGTTGGCACAATGCGTCCATCGAGGTTTTTACCGATGCACTAGGGTTACGCTCGCTTTACCTCGCCGAGACAAAAGACGCATGTTATTTCAGCTCACGACTCGATTGGCTGGCGCAACTCGTTCCTACCGTACAGCTTGCACCTGAACGCTTGGGTGGGTACTGGCTTAGCTTTAATCAGCTTTCATCAGAGAGTCTCCTTGCGCATACGCACCGCCTCGCTCGCAATGGACATGCCGTGCTGAGCTTTGAGCAAAGGAAATGGTCATCCTCCAACTGGAATCCGAGTGGAAGTTCAACGCCAGATATGATGGCAGCCGCACGCGTGTTCATGAACCCACACCTCGGCAAGGAGCCATCTGACCTTCAGACACCGCACCACCTTTCCCTTGGCCTTTCGGGTGGGCTTGACTCGCGCACGTTGCTGTCAATCATGCCTGCGCTGCGCCGAAACGTGCACACCGTCGGCGCTCCGGAGTTACCGGATGTGATCCTTGCCAAACGAGTCGCCGAACGTATTTCAGCCCCCATTCGTCACGTAGTACCTGAATACCCGGCGGCAACTGAAGTGGCCGAGCACATGCAAGCGTACTGTGCCGAAACGTGCGCCACTACGCCTGCTACTACGGCCATCCGAATGCATGCTTTTGATGCAATGTCCAACCCATCATCGCTTCTTCTAGATGGCGGCTTCGGCGAGATCGCACGGGCACAATTCTTAGGTCGACTTCGCTATGCATGGCGCTTCCCAAACCCGGCAAAGTTGGCCAAAAAGCTCGTGGTGACTCGTGCGGATGTATTCACGCCTGACGTAACGGCTGCCCTTTGGGCTGGCTGGGAACGTGAGGTGGAGCAGTGCTTCGTTCAAGAGACGGTCCCTTACGACGACCGGCACAACAAGCTTGACTGGATTGCCATCCGGACACGCCTGCCCAATTTTTACGCGTATGAGCAGGCACGCTTGGATGGCGTCGTTCAAAACTACATGCCGTTTGCACAGCCCTCCTTCCTTGCAGCAGTTTTAGCCACACCCGTTCGGCAACGTTCGCATGGACGTGTCTTCAAGCAAACCATTCGAAAGGAGACACCTGCTCTCGCCAAACTGCCCCTGATAAAAGGATCGAACCATTACCCATTTTGGTTACCAGTCTTTTGGGCAAGCGTGGCAGAACGAATCCCTATCCTCAAACGCACATCACAGCAACCAACGCAGCATACGCTCTTTCGCTATCCGAACCTCGTCGGCGACATGGTACACACGAGCGCGACACGCACGTGTGGATGGTATGATCAGTCTAAATTAGATACGTTATTCGAGCGCTTCCAACAGCAAGATGTTCGTGCTGCGCGTGCACTTGATTGGTGGCTCAGCTTTGAATTCTGGCGCCAATCGCTTCGACACCACGCCTAAATGGATTATTGCTATTGCCCATTGCGATGCGAAGCTGCGTGCCGTTC
>CAYYHN010000041.1:9139-13198 GCA_964471245.1 uncultured Rhodothermaceae bacterium
AACCACGAGTACATGTAGTCTACGTCTTCGATGGCCAAGGCGGCTTTTGTGGGCTTGAGCGGCCTAAACGTGTCGACCATCACGGCCAATTCGGCCGTTGCATCTTTTCCAATGGATGCTTCGACCGTGCCCGGATGCGGCCCGTGTGCTATTCCACCCGGATGCAAGGTAAAGGAGCCTCGGCTGATTCCTTTACGGCTCATGAAGTCGCCTTCTGCGTAAAAAAGCACTTCATCCGAGTCAATGTTCGAATGATTGTACGGTGCAGGAATGGCATCTGGGTGGTAATCGAAGAGACGCGGTACGAAGGAGCACACCACGAAATTGCGCCCAGAAAACGTCTGGTGTACGGGTGGCGGTTGGTGAATCCGCCCGGTAATTGGCTCAAAATCGTGAATCGAGAAGGCATAGGGATACATGTAGCCATCCCAGCCCACGAAGTCGAACGGATGGTAGCGGAAGAAGAGCCGATGATAAGCGTTGTGCTTGGCGATTCGTACTTCGAACTCGCCCACTTCATCATAGGTAACGAGGTCTGTTGGTGGTCGGATATCACGCTCGCAGAACGGGCTATGCTCCAGCAATTGGCCGAATTCGTTTCGGTACCGTTTAGGATACCGAATCTCTGAAAAACTCTCGATGACTAGCAGGCGCGGCTGAACAGCGACGTCGAACACCCAGCGATGGGTGACGGTGCGAGGCACATACACGTAATCGCCTTGCTGAAACGAGACTGAGCCAAACGGGCTTTCGAGTGTTCCCTCGCCATCATGTACGTAGATGAGTTCGTCGGCCTGTGCGTTGCGATAGAAGTAGTCCATCGCTTCCGTCGGCAAGCACAATGCTAAACGGACGTCTGCATTGCCCAAGACCCACTTACGGCCGCTCAGCCAATCGCCTCCAGTGCTTACTTCAAAGCCCTTGAAGTGCCGATGATACAAGAAATCATCCTCGACAAACTCCACGATCCGTGGAATGGATGGCTCCATGCGCGTAACCGCCGTAGGTGGATGCACATGGTAGGCAATCGACGAGACGCCGCTAAACCCTTCTGCCCCGATGACTTCTTCGCTATACAACTGCCCATCGGGACGGCGAAATTGTGTATGGCGCTTACGAGGTACGTGTCCCAAACGAACGTAGTGTGGCATGAGTACGAGCTTGGTTTACAATCCGAGGGATGCACAAAGCAGATCAGCAACGTGCATGGGCTAACAGAACCGTTTCTGCCGGTACTGGCGATGTTGTTAAAGCGTTCCGCGTAGCGCTTGTTCACGCTCGATTGCTTCGAAGAGCGCCTTAAAGTTGCCTTTCCCGAAGGAACGTGCCCCCTTGCGCTGGATGATCTCATAAAACACGGTCGGACGATCACCAACAGGTTTCGTAAAGATCTGTAGCAAGTACCCCTCGTCATCACGGTCTACGAGGATGCCCAGCTCTTTCAGTTCATCGAGGGGTTCATCGATGTGACCTACGCGGTCTTGTAACACATCGTAGTAGGTCGTTGGTACATGCAAGAAAGACACCCCTCTAGAACGCAGCGCTTTCACGGTAGACAGGATGTCATCCGTTGCCATTGCGACATGCTGGACACCGGGGCCTTCGTAAAACTCTAGGTATTCTTCTATTTGGCTCTTTTTCTTGCCTTCTGCGGGTTCGTTGATGGGAAACTTGATGCGATCATTGCTATTCGCCATCACCTTAGACATAAGTGCTGTGTACTCGGTTGAAATGTCTTCATCGTCGAAGGAGATCAAGTTGCGAAACCCCATCACATCCGCATAAAAGTTAACCCACGTGTTCATTTCGCCAAGTCCGACGTTGCCGACGCAATGGTCGACATACTTTAGCCCCACGGAATCGGGCTTCCACCATGGGTTTTCCCACGCTTGGAATCCCGGAAGAAAGAGGCCATGATAATTCGTCCGTTCGACAAACGTGTGTATGGTATCCCCGTACGTCCGAATGCTTGCCAAGACCACTTCTCCATGTTCATCGGTGAGCACGTACGGATGCGCGACGGCTTCAGCGCCACGCTCAATCGTCTCGGCAAATGCAGCACGCGCATCGTCAACCCAGAGCGCGATATCACGAATTCCGTCACCATGCTTTTGGACATGTGCTGCTATCGCTGAATTACCAGGTAAAGGTGCTGTAAGTACAAGCCGAATTTTACCTTGTTGAAGAAGATAGCTGGTTAAATCACGATGGCCGGTCTCCAACCCGCGGAATCCGATGATTTGAAATCCAAACGCACTCTGATAGAAATGGGCCGCTTGTTTCGCATTGCCAACATAGTATTCGACGTAATCCGTCCCTTTAAGCGGCAGAAAATCATCAGATACGAACCCTGAAAGGGCTTCCAAACTTGTTGCTACAGCTTCCATTTTTATGCCCTCGTCAAATCTTGTTGCGTAACAAAACCGATCCGCAGATCTGCGAACATGCCAAACCTAAGCTATCCACGATGACATCTCAATGGCTCCACTTCTCACATAATTACCCTAGCACCCCCAAAATCAGCATGATAATCACACATCACTTTATATTAACGAATATTATTCCGCCCATTGCACTATGAGTGCATAAGACTTGATTTTCGGCGATGTGTCGCTATTGTAACAGAAGATTCTTCGTCTTTTTGATCTCGCTATCGATCGCAACTTTATCTGTGAATATTCAACAAAGCGACATATAGCTTCAATTGTAGCCTCTAGCTTCTCTAAGCTTATTCATCTACCACAAGCTAGTTAGTAAAAGATGAAGCCATGGAGGCGCTTAGGTAGCTATTACGTGTTAAAAAGCCCTTGGATGAACGTCAGGCGGGATCGCGTTGAGTTACCCACAGGTGATTTGCTCGATGCGTTTCATGTGGTTGAATTGCCCGACTGGGCTGCTACCATCTGCATAACGGATGACCATCGCTTGATTATGGTTGAGCAGTATCGGCATGGACTTCAGACCATGAGCTTGGAATTCCCCGCTGGTGCTATTGACAACAACGAAACACCTTTGGAGGCAGCGCAACGCGAGCTATTAGAGGAAACTGGCTTTGCAGCAACTACGTGGCACACCCTTAGCCAGTTTTCCCCGGAGCCCAGTAAACATACGAATACCGGACACTTCTTTATTGCAAAGCACGCGACGCACGTACAGGCTCAGCAACTCGAACTAACGGAAGATTTGCGCCTTCATTTTTTGACGGTCGAAGAGGCATTCGAAGCACTTGAGGCAGGACGAATTGTGCACGGCCTCCATGCAACTGCACTTTTACATGCGTGGTATAAGCAGCATTTAACTAACTAAGTGATTTCATGCCTAGACAGGTGTCATTCTTGCTGTTTTTATGTCTCTGCATGAGTTTCCTTACTGCATGTGGTGCTCGGACGGAATATCGCATTTCTACTCTAGAGGTCGAGCAGGTTGAATGGGATACCTTAATAGTCCGTAGTAGTTTTGAGGCCACTACCGTTTTAGCAGGTTCGACCGAAGTATCGGCTGATTCCTTGACGTTCACGCTCTTCAATGCCGCATTTGATACGCTACTTACGTCAACATTTCAACCCTTTGTATTCGATGACGCATCTACTGGCAATGCTGAACAATTGAAGCTAGAGATTTGCGGCTTTGTTAATCAATCGATCATTTGTGAGCAACACAACGTCAATACCTCGTTGAAACGTGTGCAATCGCAACCTGAAATAGACTACCCTTTAGACTTAGCGTATGCCCGTGGTTCGTACCGATTAAATTTAGACTGGGAACGCCGCCTCGCTGACGATTCTACATGGTACACCTTTACTCCTTCGAAATGGACTGGCTACATGTACGCCGTTCCCGAATCGGATCCCGAACTTGAAGTACACATTCCATTAGACGATGACCGAGGCCGCTTTGACCTCTCGCGCTATGATCCATTTAACGACTTCAACTTTCATATACGGTCTCGATTACGTGATGCTGGCAATGAAACGGTTTTCTTCGATCTATACTTAGCCACAGGATCCGATGATCTCGTACAACGGTCACGCACTACCTTTGAACTACGAGAAAAGACCG
>CAYYHN010000042.1:0-2747 GCA_964471245.1 uncultured Rhodothermaceae bacterium
GCGACATCCCACGCAGCCATTTCGCAAGGTCGTTGCCCTTATTTGAATGGTATTGTCCCTAGACTCGGCTTTCGTTGGGTTTTTCGTGGACACTGATCTTGGTAACTTTAATGATGATCGCATTGGATCCGACACAACGCTTGGGATGGGCTATACGTACAATGCCGATAATGATGATGAGGGTAACGTAGCATATGGCGCCGCTCCGCCAGCGCTCGGGGTCAGTTTTTTACGAGGCCCACAAGCCGAGGTTAATAGGATCGATGATAACCGCGACGGTAGGGTTGATGAAGATGGTGAACGGCTTCGGGTGACCTCTTTTGGAACGTATTATAATGGAGGGTGCGATCCACCTACCGCATGTTCTCCGAGGAATGCAGTAGAGTATTTCCGGATGATGGATGGAATATGGTGGAATGGTAAACCCTACACCATGGGGGGAACAGGGCGTGAGTTTGCAAGCGAGCGAACCAAGTTTTTATACCCAGGTGATCCTGTAGTAGGAGCCTACTGGAGTGAGGTGAAATTACTCGAAGACGAAGACGTTCAACTGGGCCAATTTGATAAGCATTTCGTTGTAGCAGCAGGTCCTTTTCGGATGGAGCCTGGCGAGACTGAAGAGGTCGTGATCGCCATCGTGTGGGCACGTGGCAGCAACCATCTCGATTCCATCACTGAATTGCGCAAGGCCATGCGCCATGTGCAGGACATCCGCGATGTATTGCTTACGCCAACCGTCGCCAGCAATCCACCGTCCAACCAGCCCGTGTTGGCTTATGCCAAGAATGCACCGAACCCGTTCACGGATGCTACCACGATTCGCTACACGGTGCCTGAGCCTTCGGCAGTGCGCTTGGTCGTCTACGATATGCTGGGCCGGAAGGTGGCCGCGTTGGTTGATGGCCTACAGGATGCTGGTGACCACGAGGCAGCGTTTGCAGGGCATGCGTTGCCTTCGGGTGTGTACGTGTACCGACTCAGCATTGGACGGGCAACCGTGACGGGCCGTATGGTGCGACAGTGAGGCTTATTCGCCTCGCACCTCCCGAATCGCGCAGGTTGCGAAAGCCGCTGCACCTTGCTCCGTGCCTACAAAACCAAGGCGCTCGGTGGTTGTCGCTTTCACAGAGACTTGCCCGATATCGAGATGCAGTACGCGGGCGATGTTGGCGCGCATGGTGTCGATGTGAGGGCGCAGCTTCGGCCGTTGCAGGGCGACGGTGCCATCCACATTGTTGATGCGGAAGCCTTCGCGTACTAGCAGGTCGCCGACGGCTTCAAGGAGTTTTAGGCTGTCGGCGCCACGCCATTCTTCATCTGTGTCGGGGAAATGAGCCCCGATGTCACCAAGGGCAGCTGCGCCAAGGAGAGCGTCAGTGATCGCGTGGAGGAGTACGTCGGCGTCGGAGTGGCCATCGAGGCCGAGGGTGTGCGGAATATTTACGCCGCCGAGGATGAGCGGACGGCCTTCGACGAGGCGGTGAACGTCGTAGCCAATGCCAGTGCGGATCATGAAGCGTGCAAGGTTGGCGGCGTGTTAGGATGATGCCGTGGCAAAGCGCGCCTGCGCCTGTACCCAGTCATCGGGTGTGGTGATCTTGATGTTGTCGATGCTGCCTGCAATGATCTGTACCGGGAAACCAGCCTGTTGCACGAGATCGACGTCGTCGGTTGCTTGGTAGCCGTGTTCCCTCGCTCGTGCGTGTGCTTGCTCGAACCAGTCGTGGCGGCAGCCCTGGGGCGTCTGCATCCGATAGAGGCCGTCGCGAGGTACCGTCGCGCCAAATTGCCCATCCGTACCGCGCCGCAACGTATCGACCACGGGAACGGCAAGTGCGGCTGCGCCGTGTGTGCGTACCGCAGCAATGGCGGTGCTAATGTGGTCGGGTACGACAAACGGGCGGACGGCATCGTGCACAAGGATGACGCCGGTGTCTTCTGGGGCAGCAGCGAGCGCACATCCGACAGAGTCTTGCCGCGACGCGCCACCAGATACGACTGCTGCTAACTTGGTTAAACCTTCGTTGACGAGTGCCTCACGTAACTGCTCAACGGCATCCGCTGGGGCTGCAACGACCAAGTAGTCGACTTCGGGATGCCGCTCAAAGACTAGCAGGGTTTGAACAAGTACTGGCTTGCCGCCTAGCGCACGAAACTGCTTGCGAGTACCGCCCATCCGAGCGCCACGGCCCGCAGCGGGAATCAGCACGGCAACGGCACCCAAAGCCACATCGGAAGAAGTCGCCATCAAGCCGGTGGGCTTACTTGATCAGCATCGCATCGCCGAAAGAGAAGAGGCGGTACTTTTCTTTGACGGCCTCGTGGTAGGCGTGCGTCATGAACTCATGGCCCATCAGCGCCGAGACCAGCATCAGCAGCGTGCTCGCGGGCATATGGAAGTTGGTGATGAGCCGCTCCGTGATGCGGAATTCGTACGGCGGGTAGATGAATTTGTCCGTCCAGCCGCGCTTACTTTTGAGGTGATACGAGGCTGAAAGGCTGCTTTCCACCGCACGCACGACGGTCGTCCCCACGCACGTTACCTTGTTCGCGTCCGACTTCAACGCTTTGTTCACCGTATTGGCCGTGTCAGGCGTGATGTCGTAGAACTCAGAGTCCATCCGATGCTTCGTCAGGTCCTCGACCTCGACGGGGCGAAACGTACCAAGGCCAACGTGGAGGGTCACGGGGACCGTTTGGACGCCTTTGTCACTGAGGCGCTGTAGCAAGCTCGGCGTGAAGTGTAA
>CAYYHN010000042.1:2757-12902 GCA_964471245.1 uncultured Rhodothermaceae bacterium
TCTTTTCATGACCTCGCTACTAAAGTGTAATCCTGCTGTTGGTGCGGCTACAGCCCCGCGCTCCTCTGCAAACATCGTTTGGTAGCGATCCTGATCTTCGGGCTCGGCGTCGCGCTTCAGGTACGGCGGGATGGGTGTCTCACCGATCTCATCGATCAGGCGGTACAACTCTTCGTTCGTGCCGTTGAAGACGAACCGGATCGTGCGGCCGCGCGATGTCGTGTTGTCGATCACTTCGGCGACGAGGTCGTTGTCGAAGTAGAGCTTGTTGCCGATGCGGATTTTGCGGGCTGGATCGACGATAACGTCCCACAGACGGCTTTCCGCATTGAGTTCACGCAGCAGAAAGACTTCGATGCGTGCGCCCGTTTTCTCTTTATTGCCGAAGAGGCGTGCCGGGAAGACTTTGGTATTGTTCACGATCATCACGTCACCGGCGGTGAAGTAATCCGGCAGATCGCTAAACGTCTTGTGTTCGATGGTCTCGGTAGCCCGGTCGATCACCATCAGCCGCGCACTGTCGCGGGGTTCGGCCGGGTATTTTGCAATTAGTTCTGGGGGATATTCGTAGCGGAAATTGGAAAGCTTCATTGCGATCGAGAGCCCATATTTCTTCGAAAGCAGGAGGGGAGAGGTATGGCATGCGGGGCGACTGTAGATTTGTACGCACACACACAACCCAGTTTATGCCCTTCCCGGCGTAAGGAGGCGAATATAGGGGCATGCTCTGGCCTAGCCCAAATCTAATTTGGGTGCCATGGCTCACCTTTTTCTGAATTCACGAATAATCGGTCCGTCAAATGCCGTCCAGCGTTGAATTTTGCTGACGTGTTGTGCAGAGTTCTATCGTATCTTGTGAGTGCTTTCGTTTCCTCTTGCGCCTCCGCTTATGCTGGCTCGTTTAGCACTCCGATTTCTGCTTGTGCTGCTGTTAGTGGCGGCCTGCGATGCAGGGCTTGCGCCCCCCGAGCCAGAGGCTGATGCATTCATCGCCGTCGAAATCACCTACGCGAACCCACTGGAGGCTTGGCCGAGCACCAACGAACTGTTCGACCTCCGCTTCGTCGCCATGCCCTTCATCCCACGCGACACCGCCGACATCCTGCAACTCAATCGCCTCGCCATCAGCGACGCCCTACCCACGCAGCCGCCTCGCACATCCGACACAATAGTGTTAGGTCCCGCACAGGGCGTACAGGCAGGCTTTTACGTGTACAGCGTCGTCGCCGAGAACTTCCGACGCAACGATCTTTTTGCGTGGCGCCCCGTTGGGCTCTACGAGACAGACAATGGTGTCTTTGAGGTCATCCCCGGCGAAACCACGCTCGTGCGCATGACAGCCGATTTCACCAACCGGCCTGTGTTTCCGCCTGAATAAGCAGAAATTAGTCGCCTGCCATCAGCGTCATCTCCAACATCGTAACGGCCTGTCCGCTAAGTAGCACGCGGTCGCCTTGGACGTGTACCCGCACCGTCCCGCCCCGTTGGGAGGCTTGGTAGCCCACGATGGTGTTGCGCCCCAACTCGCCGTGCCAATAGGGGCCGAGGGCGCAGTGGGCCGAGCCTGTGACGGGGTCTTCAGGGACGCCTGCCGCTGGCGCGAAGAAGCGCGAGATAAAGTCGAGGTCGTCCGTGTCGGCAGGGGCGGTGACGATGATGCCGCGCACATCGGTGAAGGTGCCTATGGTGCTAAGATCGGGTTGGAGGGTGCGCACGGCGTCGGCAGTGGCGATGCGGACGAACCAATCCATGCGGTTGCGGCCGCTCCACAGTATCTCGGCCCCAAGGGCCGTGCGCAAACCATCAGGGAGTGGATGAGCTTGCGGGGACTCTTCAGGGAAGTCCATCGTGATCCAGCCGTTCTGTGTGGTGGCTGTCAGCAGGCCGCTTCTGGTGTGGAACCGTGCCGTTGCATCCGGGGCAAGGCGCCCCGTTTGCCACAAGATATGCGCAGCGGCTAGCGTGGCGTGCCCGCACAAGTCTACCTCTACGGATGGCGTGAACCAGCGCAGGTCGTAGCTGCCATCGGCGCGCTCCTGCAAGAAAGCGGTCTCGGAGAGGTTCATCTCGCGGGCGACCTGTTGCATCCATGCCTCGGAGCGCGGAGCAGGAAGGATGCAGATGGCGGCAGGGTTGCCTGCAAACGGAGTGTCGGTAAACGCGTCGACCTGATGAAGTGTCAAGGGCATAGACGAAGGAAGCGAAGGCGTGGGCGTTAGAGACTAGTTCGACGAGGGTTTGTAGGTGTGGTAGCGACGTTGCACGAGTGTGCCCCAAACGGCGTTGTACGGATGCACGGCTTCGACGGCGGTCGTGTCGCGGTAGAGCGGTTTGCCGTCGTTGGCCCAAGCGAAGATGGAGCCTTCGAGGTTGACGACGTTGGTAAAGCCTGCGTCTTGCAGCTTGACGACTAGCGCTGAGGAGCGGTAGCCAACCGAGCAGTACGCCACAATGGGCGTATCGCGCGGCACATCGCTGAGTGCGCTGAAGTCGTCGCTATCCGGGGCGATGCGGAAGGCTCCCGATAGATGGCTGACGGCGTATTCGTTGGCTTCACGCACATCGAGGAGCAGCGGCTGTGTGTCGGTTTGGAGCCAGCGGTGCAGCGAATCGGGGCTGATGTGGCGGACCGTGGGGTAATCGCTACGGATTTGGTGTTTGAGGACGTCCCATTGTAGGTCTTGGGCACACCCTGCAAGGGCACTCCAAAAGCTCATGGTTAGCAGCAGGATGAACAGCGGTAGACGGGGGCGTGGCATAGGGCCTCGCAGGCGATGACGTTTTCGAACAAGGCAGCCGGTTGGTTCACGGCAATTCCGTGGAACGCGGGTTTCCGGATTCCGTTCAACAGCGGCTAAAAAACACTCCAAATACGCCAGAGGGCGCACCATGAGCAAGCATGGACGGGTATTGGTAGCCATGAGCGGCGGCGTCGATTCGTCAGTCGCGGCGGTGCTGCTGCGCGAGCAGGGCTACGAGGTGATAGGTATGACCATGAAGACGTGGGATTACACCGGCAGCGGCGGTCGCAACGGCAAGGAAGTCGGTTGCTGCACGTTGGAGTCGATGAACGATGCACGTTCCATCGCGCTCAAACACGACTTCACCCACTTCATCGTCGACATCCGGCAGGAGTTTGGCGACTGGGTCATCAATCGGTTTACCGACGAGTACCTTGCAGGCCGGACGCCGAACCCGTGTGTACTCTGCAACACGCACATCAAGTGGGCCGCTCTCCTGCGCCGCGCCGATGCGCTCGATTGCCAGTTTATCGCCACCGGCCATTACGCGCGCCTCCGCCACGATGCCGACTTGGATCGCTACGTCCTCATGAAAGGCCTCGACCACAACAAGGACCAGAGCTACGCGCTGTGGGGCGTCGAGCAGGAGCACTTCGCCCGGACCATTTTCCCGCTAGGCACCTACACCAAGCCGGAAATTCGGCAGATGGCCGCCGACTACGACCTCGTGCGTGTCGCAAACAAGCCCGATTCGTACGAGATCTGCTTTGTGCCGGACAACAACTACCGTCGCTTCCTGCGTGACCGGGTGCCTACGCTCGAAGCGGAAGTCAAAGGCGGGGCGTTCATCACCGAAGACGGCGCCGTTGTGGGGACGCATGAAGGGTACCCATTCTACACCATTGGGCAGCGGCATGGCTTGGGCTTGGCGATGGGCTATCCGGTCTACGTGACGCACATCAACCCGGATACCAACGTGATCACGGTGGGTCCGCGCGATGCGTTGCTGAAGCAGGGCTTGACGGCAGGCGGCCTCAACCTGATCAAGTATCCTGACCTGCGCGAAGAGCGCCCAGCCGTGGGTAAGATTCGCTACAAAGATGCTGGAGCACCGTGCCTCGTGTGGCAGACGGGTGACAATGAGGTGGAGGTGGCGTTCACGGAGCCGCGCCGTGCGATTACGCCCGGCCAAGCGTTGGTGCTCTACGAAGGCGAAGACGTGCTTGGTGGCGGCTGGATTCAGCGCGTCACACAACCCGACTTACCTGTGCTGACGACAGGTGCGTAAGTGCTGCTTGGCGCGTACCTTGCATCGTGGCAATCACCGAGGTTGCCACATTTTTTCGTGCAATGCTAGCGCGGTGCATGTGCCATGTCATGGTCCTACACGCCTTTTGTATGGCCTTTCTTGCTGTCGGTCCTTGGTGCCGCCTGGCTGATGCGCTATGCTTGGCCGCGCCGCCGCACCTATGCCGCGCCCGCCTTCCTACTCATGGCTGGTCTAGCAGCCTTCTGGTCGGCGTGCACGGTGCTGCAAGTGTTGGCTGTGGGCTTGCCCGCTAAGATTTTCTGGGCAGACATCCGCTATGCCGCCATCGTCACGACGCCTGTAGCGTGGTTGCTGTTGGCGCTCGTCTACACCGGACGCCGGGCATGGGTAACGCCACAGCGGCTTGCCCTATTGATGGCAGTGCCCTTGATGACGCTAATCATGGTGCTGACCAACCCTTGGCACCATCTCATGTTTACGTCCATCACCTTGACGACGGATGGCCCCATCCCACACACCGCACACGCACGCGGCCCGTGGTACACGGTGCACGTCATCTACAGCTACAGCTTGGTACTGCTGGGTATTGCATTTATCCTGATGCATCGGATTGGGGCGGCACGGCTCTATCGCGTTCAAGCCAACTTGATGGTGCTCGGTTGCCTATGCCCTTTGCTTGTAAATGCCGTCTTCATTGTGAACCCCAATCTAGGTGGTCATATCGACTTCACGCCCGTTGGGTTTACGCTGAGTGCCGTCTTCTTTGCATGGGCATTGTTTCGCCACAATTTCCTTGAGCTGATGCCCGTGGCGCGAACGCTGGCCTTAGAACACATCCCCGATGCAGTTTTTGTTCTTGATGCGCAGCGCCATCTCGTAGACCGCAACCCCGCTGCGCGTTCCCGCTGGCCCAATGCGACCGATGCACAAGTTGACCAGTGGGTACCCGCCGATGCGTTTGACGCTGATGAGGTCTACACCGCCGAAGTGCCTGTCGCGGCAGGAGGCGAAGCACGGTACTATAACATGCGCGTGGTGCCGCTGAAAGAAGCCGAGGAGCTTGCTGGGTGGCTGATCATGCTGCACGACATCGATGCCGAGCGGCGCTCCCGGGAGATGCTGAAGCGTGCCCGTGCGCGTGCCGAGCAGGCCAGTCAAGCGAAAAGCGCCTTTCTAACGCATATGAGCCACGAACTACGTACGCCGATGAACGCCATCATGGGCATGGGCAGTTTACTGGCACAAGGCGACCTGAATGCTGCCCAAGCGGATGCGGTCGCAACAATTCGGCAGAGTGGTCGCCTGTTGCTGAATAGCATCTCCAACATCCTCGATTACGCCCGCCTCGAATCGGGGGATCGAACGCTGGAGCCGCGTAGCTGTGCGCTGGAAAGCTTGCTCGAAGAAGCGCTGACGCCCTGCCTGTCCTTGGCTTCGGAACAGCAGAACACGCTGCATTATGCCATTGAGGCGGGTACGCCGCAGCAGGTTTATGTGGATGACATTCTGCTCATTCAACTCCTACAGCATCTGGTGCACAATGCACTGACGTTCACAGAAGAAGGCGACGTATACGTCCGGCTGCGTGCCGAAGAGTTGGCTGAGGGCTATCGCTTGTACATTGCGGTGCGGGATACCGGGCGTGGCATGACGGCTGCGCAGCGTGACCAATTGTTCGTTGCATTTCATGCGCCCCGAGCAACTGGCACCACATCAGATGGACTTGGGCTGGGATTGGCTATTAGCCGCTTATTGATTGCCATGATGCATGGACACATCCACGTGGAGAGTGAGCCGGGCGAGGGTACGACGGTGTTTTTTGATGTACAGGTTGGCGCAGCCGAAAATCGGACCGTGTATGCAGGGCGTCAGAGCCGGGTCTTAATTGCGCCGGAAGTACCTGCGGGACCGCTGCACGTGTTGGTGGCCGAGGACAATCGAGTGAACCAAAAGGTGATCCAGCGTGTGCTCGAACGAAACGGGTACGACGTTACGATTGTGCCAGATGGGCAGGCTGCCGTAGACGCATGGGTCAGCGAAGGGTATCCCGTCATCCTGATGGACATCGAGATGCCGATCATGAACGGTTTGGATGCCACGCGCCACATCCGTGGATCGTTGCACTGACCGCGCACGCCTTACCCGAGCACCGAAGCCGCTGTCTGGAAGCTGGCATGGACGCCTTCGTGACGAAGCCGATCCAACTAGATGCGTTGCAACATGCGCTGAATCAGCGGCATCACCATGCTTGATGCCTTGATGTTAGATGCTGCGACTACAGGGCCTTCACATCCAATGCGAGTGCAATGACCTGCGTTATTTGTAGCGGGTTGAAGTTGTTGTCTGAGACAAGGACAAGTGTGCGGCGACCATCCGGAAGGTCAGGCCCATACGCAAGGCCTTCGAGGTTGTCGACGAGGCGCAGCGGGAGGTCAGCGAAGTCGAGGAGGAGATGCTTAGTGACGGGTGTGTAGGGCTCGCGGCTGAGGGCGTCGTGACCGAGCACGTCGGTCGCACCCGTGATGTCGGCAAGGTATAGGCGGACCGTGTTGCCTTGCCCGATGCTGAAGGAACGCTCCAACACCAACAGGCGCTGCCCATCCAACGCAAGGATTTCGGTGACGCCGTTGACGGCAAAGCCATCGGATGGGTTGGGCGCGGCAGCGACGGCGTCGAGGTGGTAGGCGTACTGGGCACGTGCTGTGCCGTCGGCTTCGTCAAGCAGCGTGAGCCGGATCGGGGTTTCGGCAGGTGTTGGCGTAGGTGCTGGGCCGTCTTGGGTTAGCGGGAGTTCGGTAGCAAGCCAGAACGTATCATCACTGCCTTGCGAAAGGCCCTCGAAGACTCCATTGTTGCGTGGGCCACCACCTGCGCGAAAGCGGGCAAGCAGGGGGAAGGTGGCGATGTGGCTCCCCCTGAGCGTGGCGCGGCGTACGAACGGGTCGAGGCCGTTGCGTATGTCGCCTTCGCTGGTCCAGACGACGGCATTGCGTGCAGTGTCGTAGCGGATGGCCTCGGGATCGACGCCGAACTCGGGAAACGGCGTGCCGTCAGGCTGCTGGAGTGGGACCATGCCTGTGAACTGCACGGCTAGGCTGTCGCTCGTGAGGTGCAGTGTAGCGGTGTAGAAGCGGGCCGGACCACGTTCGGCGCGGTCATCGCTCAAGAAAAACCATGTCCCGTCCGGTGCTCGATCGAGGCCGGAAAGGCCGCCTACGACAGTACCCTCGACTTGAAGGCCATTGGGAACGATATGCTCACCAAGGAACTGGAGTGGGCCGCTTGTGGAGGCTTCCGAAGTAGAGATTGGGGGAGCTGCTGAGGGCGTTGGCACGCTGCGGCAGCCCGTTGTGAGCGTTGCCAGTAGCAACAAGCCCAGAATGAACAAGCGAAGGGGCATAGGAAGATTGTGCGAGGAAATACGAAGTGCACAAGGCGGGTGTGAATGGCCATGAAGGTAACACGGGACCACCTATCTTGCATGGTAAACTATGCGTGTGCCATGTTGCCAATGCTCGTCGGGTTAAGCGGCACGCCTTCTGCTATAGGACGTACATCGTCGTCCCACCCATTTGCTTCCTGTTGCCGTGCTCTCACGTCTTTCTGGCTCTACCGCTCCCGCCTTCCTCTTGGTGTTGCTGCTCTGTGCATGGAGGCCGCCGTCACTCTATGCGCAAGACGCACCAGCTGTTTCCAATGGTCTCCTCGGTGTTTTCTTGGATTGCCAACGGGGTTGCCCACGCGACTTCATCCAGACCGAGATTACGTTCGTCAACTACGTGCGCGACCGCACCGATGCCGATGTGCATCTGCTCGTCACGACCAACAACACTGGCAGCGGCGGCACTGAATACACCTTGCAGTTCATCGGGCTAGCCGACAACGAAGGCGTCGATGACGAACTCATCTTCGCATCCTCAGGGACTGATACGTGGGACGAGCAGCGCAGTGGTCTCGTGCAGGCGATCAAGTTGGGCCTGACGCGCTACGTAGCGCGGACGCCCCTCGGGCAACAACTCGAAATCAGCTACACGCCGCCTGAGACGCCGCAAGTCGCCCCCGAAGACGAGCGCGACCCGTGGAACAAGTGGATCTTTGCGGTGGGTGCCAACGGTCGGTACAGCGGTGAGTCCTCCCGCGAGTCCCTGCGCCTGCGCGGCAACCTCCGCGCCGACCGCGTGACCGAGGCCCTCAAGTTTCGGATGCGCTACAACAACAACTACACGCGCAACACCTTCGACCTCTCCGATACTACCATCGTTGCCCTAAACCGCAACCAGTTTTTCTGGACGACGCTCGTGGGCAGTATCAACGACCACTGGTCGGTTGGCGGGAGCTTTTCGGTCAACACCTCGTCGTTCGACAACACCGATCTGCGCGTCTCGGTTTCGCCTGCCATCGAGTACAACATCTTCCCCTACAGCGAGGCGACACGGCGCGAATTCCGGATCGAATACCGCATGGGCCTCAATGCCGTGGCGTACGAGGAACGCACCATCTTCGACAAGACCTCGGAGGAGCTTATCTTCCACGAACTCGCCGTGCGCTTGGAAATCAACCAGCCCTGGGGCAGTGCCGACATGAGCCTCGAAGGCTTCCAGTTCTTGCATGATTTCGAGGAAGCTAAAACCGACTTCTACAGCGTCGAACTAGGCGGCGACATCAACGTGCGGATCATCCGTGGACTATCGTTTAGTGTAGGCGCCGAGATCTCGTGGATCCGCGACCAGCTTTCCTTGCCGCAGGAGGACACATCCGAGGAAGACATCCTGCTGCAGACGGTGCGCCTCGCCACTGATTACGAGTACGAGGTGTCGATGGGGTTCAACTACACGTTCGGCTCCATTTTCAACAACGTCGTGAACCCGCGCTTCGGTTTCTAGCCCGAAATTAAATCAGGTCGTATGGGTTGATACGAGACGTGCTGCGGTGTACTGTGCTACAGCCCCGCACTGGCACGTCCCTTGCGATAGCTTTACCAATGGGTTTTCTCGCCGATGCCCTTTGTATTCGCCGATCTGTTTTGCTGTTCTTTAGGAGGGACGTGCCATGTTGTTGATCCGCCGTGTTGCCATCTTGGCTGTGTTCTGCAGCATTATGGTTACTGCTACTGCCGCCCAGACGGCATGGTCGCCCGCACTTTCAGTGCCTTCCTATCGCACGACTATCAAGATCGACGCGCTGTTCGATCAGTGGGACCAACCTGATTCGCCTGGCGCGGCCTTGGCCATCGTACGCAATGGCGAAATCATTTACACGAAAGGCTACGGCATGGCGAACCTCGAATATGGGACGGCCATCACGCCCGAGACCGTGTTCATGGTTGCCTCCGTCTCGAAGCAGTTTACCGCGTACGCCATCGCGCTCCTCGCCCACGAAGGTCGCCTTAGTCTCGACGACGACATTCGGCAGCACGTGCCCGAAATGTACCCGTTCGCGACGCCTATCACCCTCCGTCACCTGCTGCACCACACCAGTGGTCTGCGCGATGAGTTCGATCTGCTCGAACTAGCAGGCTACCGGATGGATGACGTGATCACGCACGAAACCATCCTCGACTTGGCGTTCAATCAGCAGGCGCTCAACTTCGCCCCCGGCACCAATTACCTGTACTCGAACACCGGCTACACGCTGCTTGCAGAAGTCATCCAGCGCGTCAGCGGGCAGTCATTCCGTTCGTTCCTCGACGAACGCATCTTCGCGCCGCTAGGGATGTACCAGACCGTCGCGCTCGATAACTACAGCGAAGCCGTGCCCGCCGAAGCCAAAGGCTACACCTCCGACGGTTGGGGAAGCTTCCAGCATCAGGTGCTTCAGTACGAAAGCCTCGGGGCGACGGGCTTGCGCACAACGGTGCTCGACTTGGCTACATGGATGGATAACTTTCGTGACGACCGCCTCGGGGGCGACGTCGTGCAAGCAATGCTCCGGGAGCCCGGTCGCCTCGACAATGGCGATTCGCTTTCGTACGGCCTCGGCCTCAGCATTGGTACGTACAAAGGTCGCGCACGCCTCGCCCACAGCGGCTGGCACCAAGGCTTCAGGAGCTATTTCCTGTACTTCCCGGATGACGACCTCGGTGTCATCGTGCTGAGCAACCTCGAAACCTTCAATCCTGCCGAGAAAGCCTTCCA
>CAYYHN010000043.1:0-12885 GCA_964471245.1 uncultured Rhodothermaceae bacterium
ATAATCCTTGCACTTCCCATAATCCTTGCACTTCCCATAATCCTTGCACTTCCCAACCTCCGCACACTTCACTCGTACCGCAAGGCGTCGATAGGGTTTGCTGAGGCCGTGCGGATGGCTTGGTAAGCGATGGTAGCTAGTGAAATGAGTACGGCGAGCAGGCCAGCAAGCAGGAAGACACCTGGTCCCATCGGTACGCGATACGAGAAGCCTTCCAGCCATTGACCCATTGCAAGCCACGCGACGGGTGCTGCGATCAAAAAGGCAATCCCGACAAGCTTAAGAAAGTCGATGGAAAGGAGGCGGATAAGCCCGGACGTTGTCGCGCCGAGTGTTTTTCGGATACCGACTTCTTTGATGCGTTGCTGTGTTGTGAACGTGGCAAGCCCAAACAAGCCAAGGCATGCGATGAGGATGGCTAGGCCAGCAAAAATGCTAAATAGTTCGCCAAAGCGCGTCTCAGCACTGTATTGCGTTCCAAAACTGTCATCGAGGAAGCTGTAGAGGAAGGGATGGTGTGGGGCCCACGTCCGCCATTGCTGTTCGAGACGGGCGATAATGTTTGCAACTTCATTTGGAGTGACTTCAAGCACGAAATAGCGTGTGGAAGGCGGCGAAATACGGAAAAAGAGGGGCCAAACTTCATGATGAAGGGAGAGGTGATGGAAGTCTTCGGTGACACCAATGATCGTTCCCGTACGCCCCCATTGCTCAAACCTGCGACCGACAGCGTCGGCAGGATCAGCGTATCCCCAATGCCGGGCAGCTGCGGCGTTGATGATCAATGCTTCGGTTGAGTCTGTGGCTAGTCCCGCTTGGAATGAACGCCCAGCTACCATGTCGATGTCCATTTGTTCGAGGAACCCAAAATCGATCTCAAACAAGCCGAACCCGTCGCCATCCATTTCGCCGTTGGGACGCTCGATGTCGGTGCCTGCACCGGGGCGGTACCCTCCTGGAATGCTGCGGGTCATTGATACCTGCTGCACACCCGTAATCGCCCGGAACTCATCGATCATTGCATGACGCTGCTGATAGATTTCGTTGTCTCCGCCAAAGTCTATCACGAGTTGCTGTGCATCATTGAAACCTAACTCTTGCGATTGCAAGAATTCGAGCTGTGCAAACACGACGAGCGTACACGCGATCAAACCGATGGAAAGCGAAAATTGCAGTACGACCAACGTTTGTCTTAGCCGTACACCGTGTCCTGTTCGTTTGAACGCACCTTTGAGTACTTGTGCAGGCTGAAACGATGATAACACGAATGCTGGATAGAGTCCTGCTAGTAGTCCTACGGCGATGGTCACGGATAACAACGACAGGATGATCGCTGGATCGATCAGCACGGAAGATGCAATGGCTTTGCCTGTGAGGTTGCGGAACATTGGGAGCGTCACCTCGGCGAGCACGAGTGCCAAGCCCATTGCTAAAAGCGAGATGACCAGCGACTCCGTCAAAAATTGTCGGATCAGGCCACCGCGTAAGGCGCCGACGACTTTTCGGAGGCCAACTTCTCGCGCTCGCTCCATTGAACGCGCTGTGGAGAGGTTCGTGAAGTTGATCCCCGCAATCAGCAGCACGAAAAAACCGATCCATGAGAAGATGATGAGATTGGTTTGATTACCTGACGGACCGGGGAGGCGTCCACCTGTTGGGCCGAGATAGGCTTCCAACAACGGTTCGATAGACATGTAATAGGTGGACTCGCCAATTCTCGGATGCTGGCTCATGTGCCGATCAGCAAATGCGCTGAGTTTTGCCTCGAATACTTCTGGATCCGTATTGGGGCGGAGCAAGACATAGGTGAAAAAGTCGATGTAGCCCCATTCCGTAAACCTAAAACTGGCTGTATTCTGTTCAAAGGTGACCATCGAGATCAACATATCGAAGTCGAGATGCGAGTTCGATGGCACATCTTGCATCAGCCCCGTGACAGTAACGGTAGAGCTGTTGTTGAGGACGAGTGTTTGCCCAACGGGGTCAATATCACCGAAGTAGCGCCGGGCGGCGGATTCCGTGAGTACCATTGTGTCGTCTCTGGAGAGAACCGTTGTGGGGTCGCCGCGCAGGAGCGTGAAGTCAAAGACTTCGAAAAAGGTAGAATCGGCATACAGGTAGCGTTCTTCGCGGAACGAAAGATTATCGCGTGCTACCAACATGGTATGCCGCCCGGAAACACGGACGGTCGTTTCAACTTCAGGCAGTTCGACCTGCATCAGCGGCGCTGGAGCCGCCGAGCCCCAGACGCGGTATTCTTCCGGCGTGGGTGGTGGAAGATCAACACCAGCTCGCCACGAATTCAGGAGTCGATACGTGCGGTCGGCTTTGCTATGGAACTGGTCGTAGCTTTGCTCGTGGAGCACGAATAGTCCGATTAGCAAACAGCAGGCAAGTCCAACCGCAAGGCCAGCAATGTTGATGATGGTGTGACCAAGGCGCTTGCGAAGCGTGCGAAGTACGATGAGGAGGTGATTACGGAGCATGATCAGCGGCGAAAAGGGTCAGCGAAGGTACGGGTATAGCCAAAGAAGGCTTCCTATTGCCCGTCATTTTCATAGTGATCCGTTGCACGGACAAAAGGAATGCCGAGGGTAAACCACCTTGAAATCCTACCAGAAATCGCAGATTCGCGTGATTCAGGTGTGCGAATCCGCACGGTGCAGTGTGCCTTTTCGCGCAGCAGAACCCTACAGATGCACTTCCCGTATGTTGCCCACATTCCGCAGACTAGAAAAAAGCAACGTAGATGCCTGCACATGCCTCCATATTGGTTGTAGATGACAACCGAGAAGTGTTAACCGCGCTACGCCTGCTCTTTCAGGATGATGGGGCAACGGTGCACACGGCTACGCAACCTGCAGCAATTCCAGCATTGCTTGAAGACCACACGTACGATGTGGCGATTCTCGATATGAATTTTACGACGGGGGCATCAGATGGCGCCGAAGGGTTGCGATGGCTCGAACATCTACGACAATGGAGTCCCCATACCGTTGTCCTCATGCTAACGGCGTATGGCGACGTAGATAAGGCCGTGGCAGCCATGAAGGCAGGGGCATCCGATTTCTTGCTGAAGCCGTGGTCAAACGCCCAACTTCGGCAAGCAGTGCGGACGGCGCTTCAGATTTCCCAATCTCGGCAAGCTGCACGTGGAGCGACACAAGCCGAAGCAGCACCCACAGGCGATACAGAAGCTCTGCTTGGTCAAAGCCCTGCCATGCAAGAGGTGTTGGAAACAATCGACAGAGTAGCGGCTACCGATGCCAACGTGCTCATTTTGGGTGAGCATGGTACAGGCAAAGGGATGATCGCACAGCGACTGCATCAGCACTCTGCGCGGCACGCTCAACCGTTCGTGGCCGTGGATCTTGGGGCTGTGGTCGAGAGCCTGTTTGAGAGTGAGCTGTTTGGGCATGAGGCGGGGGCGTTTACCGGAGCGACGCACGCACGGAAAGGCCCCTTTGAGGCGGCATCGGGAGGGACGCTCTTTCTTGATGAGATCGGTAACATCCCGATGAACTTGCAGAACCGCCTGCTGACTGTGCTCGAAAGGCGGCAGGTCCAACGTGTGGGTTCTTTGCAGGCGCATCCCATTGACATTCGCCTCGTGTGCGCGACCAATCAACCTATTTATGCCCTTGCTCATGCCGATCCTGCACAGCGACCAGCCAGCGGTGAGGTTCCGCGGTTTCGGCAGGACTTGCTTTTTCGGATCAACACAGTAGAAGTGCAGTTGCCGCCGTTGCGGGCTCGCGGTGAGGATGTGTTGCTGTTGGCGCGGCATTTCGTCCAAGTGTTTGCCCATAAGTACCAGCGAAAGGTTCTCGGCTGTACCAAGGCAGCCGAGGCACGACTGATGGGCTACCACTGGCCCGGCAACGTTCGCGAACTGCGCAATACCATCGAACGCGCTGTCATCATGGCCGATGCAGCCTACCTCGACCCTGCCGATATCAGGTTGGCTGTACCGTCTGCAACGCGGCATGCAGAGCCTGATATTGATCTTGACGTCATGGATCTAGCCGATATGGAGCGTTCCGTCATTCGTAAGGCGCTCAGCACATACGGGGGCAACATTAGCAAAGCGGCTGAGGCGTTGGGTATCACACGTCGTTCGCTCTACCGACGTATCGAAAAGCACGGCTTATGAGCAACGTATTATGATGCGCGTTTTCCAACAACTCAGGTGGCATCTTGCTGGGCGTTTGGTTTTCCTCGTCGCCACGGTGAGCCTCACGCTTGCGTTGTTGGCCTGGACGGACTTTCGCTACCTGACGATTGCCATTGCCAGTACGGTTCCAGTGCAGGTGTGGCACATCATCTACGTTGCCGAGCGGACCCAGCGGGATATGCTTCATTTCCTAACGGCCCTGCGCCAAGAAGACTTTACGCAAGTCAGCACTGCCAATCGTGGCAGTGCAATGCAGCAGCAATTAGCCGAGGCCTTTGCCGACGTGCTGGCACAATTCCGGCAGATGCACCTTGAGAACGCAGCCCAAGCGCACCTACTGCAGACCGTAATGCAGCACGTCGGGGTGGCGGTGCTGGCTTATGAGGAAGGCGGCAAGGTGGTCGTGTGCAATGCGGCGGCACGGCGCTTGCTGGATGTGCCAGCCCTAAAGTCCATCGCTGATTTGGAGGCGCAGCAACCTGAAGCATGGGCTGCGCTCCGTGCGATCGATGCGCGTGGGCATGGCATGGTGCCCATCGCATTCCCACATCGTGACCTGCAATTAGCCGTTGGCGCTGCCACATTTAAGCTACGTGGTATGCCCATTCGCTTACTGACCATGCAAGACATTGGCAATGAGCTGGATGCGAAGGAACTGGATGCATGGCAAGAACTCACCCGTGTCTTGACCCACGAGATCATGAACGCCGCTGGGCCGATTGCTTCGCTTGCTTCAACAGCACAACACCGCGTGCAACGTGCACCCTCGCCAGCGGCTATAGCCGACGTGGAAGAAGCCTTGCAAGCCATTGAACGCCGAAGCGCTTCGCTGATGCGCTTTTCCGAGACATGGCGCAGTTTTTCGTCGATCGAGAAACCCGTGCTTGCATGGACGCCCGCTCGCGAAGTCATCGCGTCGGTCACCCTTCTCTTACGTCGCCCCTTCGAGGAAAAAGGCATCACCCTCGCCGTCGACATCGTGCCTCATGACCTCGATATCCTGCTGGATGCCGAATTGATCGAACAGATTCTGATCAACCTGTTGCTTAATGCGCTCGACGCCGTCGAAGGACGACCCCATCCCGAAGTGCGGCTGACGGCTTCAATTGACGTAAAAGGTCATCCTGCCATCCAAGTGTACGATAACGGTGTGGGGATCCCTCAAGAACTGCAATCACGCATCTTTACGCCATTCTTTACGACCAAGCCGCACGGTTCCGGCATTGGGCTTAGCTTGGCGCGGCAAATCATGCGTATGCATGGTGGTCGGCTCAGCTTACGTTCAGAGCCCAATGCTGGGACGACCTTTCTGCTGGCCTTTCGTGGGTAGAACTGATGAGACGTGCGTGCTTCTTATCATTTGATAAGGCGCGCAGAACGGACATTGATGTATGTTTGCATCAACATCATCTGCAAGCAAACACTCCACCTACAATGGCAACAATAGCATTTCTCGGTCTTGGCGCGATGGGGCAACGCATGGTTCGTCGACTCCTTGACGTAGGGCACTCAGTCTATGTGTACAATCGCACGGCATCCCGCGCGGACATGCTCGTTGAGGCGGGTGCGCATCGAGCTGAAACGCCAAGGGAAGCTGCGGCACAAGCCGAGATTGTAATCAGCATGGTGACCGACAACGAAGCTTCCAAGCACATCTGGCTGGATCCATCTACCGGAGCTGTAAACGGATTGCAAGAGGGTAGCATAGCCATTGAATGCAGTACGTTAACACCCGAGTGGGCAAGGGAATTGAGTGAGGTACTGACAACCTCTTCTGGGGTGGCATTCATTGATGCCCCCGTCGTCGGTACGCGGCCCCATGCAGAAAAAGGGATCCTCACCTTCCTTTTGGGAGGTAACGCTGCGACATTAGACGCTGTGCGCGAAGTGCTTGGCGTGATGGGGCAGACAATACACCATGTTGGCCCAACGGGTTCAGGCATGGTGCTCAAGCTCATCGTCAACGCCCTGTTCGGGATTCAAGTCGCGGCACTTGGCGAATTCGTAGGTTTGATGCGAAAGGCTAAACTCGACGTGCAGCAAGCCGTCGATATGCTAACGAGTATGCCAGTGGCGAGTCCTGTGCTCAAACTTATCAGTGGATTAATGCTAAAGGATGCTCCCGTAACCAATTTTCCCATCGCGTTGGTTGAGAAAGACTTGCGTTATTTCGGCGAAATGGCTGCGACCATTCAGGGCGAAGGGCCTACAACAGAGGCCGTGCGGCAAGTTTATGCAGATGCCATCGAGAAGGGATACGGTGCACGCGATATTTCAGGCATTGGCTTGCTGTTTAAGGAGTAGCAGTATGGAAAGCATCGGTGGTATCTTAAAGCCCTTCCACCACTCATTGCTGGTAACATGCGTCCCAATATCGAACAGGTTGAAGTGAAAAGTCGAGCCGAATGGCGGGCTTGGCTCGAAGCACATCACACCCAGCCGGATGGCATTTGGCTGGTCACGTACAAAAAGCACATGCCTGCGTACTACCTCGCGTGGGACGACATCGTACAGGAAGCACTTTGTTTTGGCTGGATTGATAGCTTACCGCGCAAGCTCGACGCCGACCGCACGATGCACTACATCTCGCCGCGTAAGAAGGGTAGCCCGTGGTCCGGGCGCAACAAGCAGTATCTGCGCGAACTGGAAGCGGCTGGTCTGCTCCATCCGGCCGGAATCGCCGTCATCCAACAGGCAATAGCCGATGGCTCATGGACTCTGCTCGATGATGTAGAAGCGTTAATCGTACCTGACGACTTAGCCGAGGCGCTCACGCACTATCCTGATGCTTCGGCACACTTTGACGGCTTTCGTGCATCAGCCAAGAAAGCGATTCTGTGGTGGATCAAAAGTGCCAAGCGCCCCGAAACGCGCGCAAAGCGCATTGCGCAGACTGCCGAAAAGGCGGCTAAGAATCAGCCTGCGAAGGGGTAGCGTCCTCGCCGTCGAGTCCGCGCAAGGCTAGTAATGGTCCGATTTCTGGGTTGCGACCTCGGAACCGACGGTAGAGTTCGTCGCCCGGAGCCACATAGCCTGCTGCATACACGTTTGTGGCAAGGCGGTCGGCTAGTGTGGCATCGAACGGATCGCCCGTTTCCTCGAAGGCAGCGAAACCATCAGCATCGAGGATTTCGGACCAGAGGTAGGCGTAGTAGCCGGACGCGTAGCCCGTTGGCGAAGAGAAAATGTGTGCAAAATAAGGGCTGCGGTAGCGTGGCGCGATCTCGTTTGGCAACCCGTATTCCGCAAGTACATCCTGCTCGAAAGCCTCCACGTCGTCAATGGCTTCCAATTCAGCTAAGGTGCGCGTATGCCACGCCATATCGAGCAGGCTGGCGGCAAGGTACTCGGTGGTAGCAAAACCTTGGTTATGCGTTCGGGCCGCTTGGAGTTTGGCGATCAGTTTGTCAGGAATCGGCGCGCCTGTTTCATGATGCTTTGCATAAACCGCTAGCACGTCCGGGACTGCTGCATAGTGCTCCATAAATTGCGAGGGAAACTCCACGTAATCGCGTGGACTTCCCGACGTACCTGCAAACCGTTCGTAGCGGGCTTGCGTCATCAAGCCATGCAGCGCGTGCCCAAACTCGTGAAACAACGTTTCCACCTCGGTGTAGCGGAGCAGCGTTGGGGCATCACCTTCGGGTTCCATCAGGTTCATGTTGTTGGTCACCAACGGGCGAATTGCGTCGGGTCCCTCCCCCGAGGCGTTTCGGTAGGTGCTCATCCATGCGCCGCCGCGTTTGCTGGCGCGGGCATGGTTATCAGTAAGGAACAGGCCGAGGTAGCTGCCATCGCGACCCGAGACTTCGAAGGCTTCCACACCGGGATACCACGTGGGCACATCGTCGACGGGTTTGAACGAAAGCCCGAACAAGCGCGTGGCTGTGTAGAAGGCACCGTCGCGGACTTGTTCGAGCGGGAAGTAGGGCATCAACTGCGTCTCGTCCAGCGCGTACCGTTGTTGGCGAAGTTTCTCCGCATAATGCCACCAATCCCACGCGGCAAGCTCAAAATTATGGCCTTCAGCCTTGATCAGTGCTTGCATCGCCATGCGCTCGCTCGTTGCTTTAGCCACGGCTGGAGCCCAGACGCTCGCCAAAAAGTCGGCAACGGACTGTGGCGTTTTCGCCATCGTGGTTTCCAACGTCCACGCCGCATGCGACGCGTACCCGAGCAACGCTGCACGCTCAGCGCGAAGACGGACGATTTGCTGGATCAAGGGGCGGTTGTCTTGCGGGGCCGAAGTGCCGCGTCGGGTGTAGCCTTCATAAAGCTGTTGGCGAAGGCCTCGATGCTCGGCATAGGTCATGAACGATTCGAAGACGGAGCGGTCCAAGCCAAAATGCCATGTATCAGGATCGCCTTGGGCTACGGCGGCTTTCTTGCCAGCAGCGACCAGCGACGCGGGGAGGCCTGCAAGATCAGCTTCATGGGTCACGACCAGCCGGAACGCCTTCGTTGCGGCTAGCAAATGCTGCATGAAGCGCGTGGTTTCTTCCGCAAGCGCACCGTTGATCGCCTTGAGACGGTCCTTCTTTGCTGTTGACAGCGCTGCACCTGCACGCACAAAGTCTCGATATGTGAGTTCCAGAAGACGGGCATCTTGCACATCGAGTCCAAGGGCATTGCGTTGTGTATAAACCGCCTCGACCCGTGTAAAAAGTGTTGGGTCTAGATACAGCGCATCGTAGGCTGCGGTGAGCTTGGGGTAGATTTGGATTTCTAACGCTTGCAGTGCATCCGTCGTATCGGTGTTGGTCAGGTTGCCGAAGACTTTGGTGACGCGCGTCAGCAGTTGACCTGCTTGCGCCAAGGCGTGGATCGTGTTCGAGAACGAAGGTGCCGCTGGATTCTTGCGGATTGCATTGAGTTCCGTATTCAACTCGGAGAGCCCATACTTAAATGCCTCCTCAAAATGATGATCTTCGATTTGATCAAACGGTGGAAGAGCATACGGAGTAGTCCAAGACTGGAGCAGGACATTCGAATCAGAAGCTACTGAAGTTGGCATGGGCTAAGGCGCTGATGATGTAACGGGAGTAGCCATCAACGATTGCTACTCGACCTTGTTCTGCAACAGAAAGAGCTCCTTACTGCGCACAAAAAATAAAAGTACGCGCTACATGAAACTTACCTTGATGATCAAGGGTATGCGCGGCCATCAGTTTTAGTCTTGATCATCAAGGTATAGTTTTATGCTTAGTAGAGAACTTGCGGGTGCGTCGGCGAAACCGCTTATCCTATCCATCTTGGATCGCGGTGAAAGCTATGGGTATGCGATCCTTGAACAAATTGAACACCTATCAGGCGGGGAACTGAAGTGGGGTGATGGGACGCTTTATCCGGTGCTGCACCGTATGGAGAACGAAGGGCTGCTCATATCTACTTGGCGCAAAGCTGACACTGGTAGACGGCGAAAGTACTATGCTCTCACAGAAGCTGGTCTGCGTGAGTTAGCGCGCGAAAAACAGCAATGGTTGCAAGTAGACGCTGTCTTGGCACAACTCTGGGGCCTTCAGCCCCGCTTAGGGTAGGGGGAACACATGAGACTATTCAATCTTGAGACAGCCATCAGTGCTTGGCGACGGCCGTATGAACACAATGAAGCACTGACGGAAGACGATCTAGAAGAACTGGAAGGCTCCTTAAGGGACCGCGTAGAAGCGCTGCAACACGATGGTCTTTCAGAAGAAGCTGCCTTTCGCAAAGCCGTACAACGCTTGGGGGATTTTGGCATGACAGATTCAGAATATCGGAAGGTGTATTGGGGCAAAATGCAACGGCAGGGCACCCTGCGACATGAATTGCGTGTTCGATTCGACCTCATGATTAATTACCTCGTAATCGGGTGGCGAAATCTGCGTAAACAGCAGGGATACACGTTTATCAACGTCGTAGGGCTTTCTATAGGACTAGCCTGCTTCCTCTTGATAGCTCTGTTTGTTCGCTATGAGCACAGCTTCGATGCATTTCACGAAAATGCCGATCGTATCGTTCGAATCGCGAGTGAGCAGCCTAGCAACGACTTCCTAGGGACAAATCAGTTCGCTTTAACGCCAGCCGCATTGGTGCCTGCTCTGACAGAAGCGTTTCCTGAAGTCGCTGCTGGTGTGCAGATAAAGCCAGTGAGTGCCATGTTCAACAATGACGGTACTCGTTTATACGAAGATGGATTACTTGCTACGGAAGCATTCTTCGATGTATTCAGCTTCGAACTCATGTTGGGAGAGTCTAAGGACGTGCTTGCTCAGCCCGGAACCGTGGTCCTTACAGAGTCGATGGCGAAGACCTATTTCGGTGATGTGGAACCGATAGGTGCCCGCCTGTCAGCGCGCTACTACGGAGAAGCCATCGAACTAACAGTTTCAGGCATCGTCGCTGATCCACCCGCGAACAGCCATATCCAGTTCGACTACCTCGTTTCGATGCTTTCTGACGGGGAGTACCGTCGGCTTTTAGAATCCAATGAGTGGGACAGCAACAGCTACTGGACATACGTAGCGCTGCACCAAACTTGGGCAATTCCATCGTTCACGGCAAAGCTCTCAGAACTAGCTGCCGCTCGGTTAGGTGAACTCGATTATTATCAGGAAAACCCTGATCGGATGGTGCGTTACTTCACGCAGCCCATTACGTCTATTCACCTTCACTCAGATATTAATTTTGAGCTGAGTGCCAATGGAGACGCAACATATGTCTACCTCTTCGCTGCCATAGGACTGCTGATTTTACTCATTGCATGTATTAACTACATGAATCTTGCCACTGCCCGTTCGGTGGTACGCGCAAAAGAAGTGGGCGTGCGCAAAGTAAGGGGTGCATATCGACTGGAGTAGGTAGGGCAATGTTTGGGTGAAGCATTGGTACTATGCAGCCTCGCCTTGGTCTTGTCACTTGTGTTGGCGTCGATCGTGTTACCAGCATTTAACTCATTGACCGGGCGTGCAATGAGCTTCGTATTTGACGTGCCTCTCATCTTGAGTGTCTTAGGACTGGCACTTGCTGTTGGCTTATTGGCAGGCGTTTATCCAGCGCTAATGATTTCGGGCTTCCAACCTGTGAGCATTTTACGTGGCAGTTTACGCCGAACAGGTGGTAAAACACGTTTACGCAATGCGCTGGTCGTCGGCCAGTTTGCCGTGACAGCACTACTACTCATTGGTTCACTTGTTATCTTTCAGCAACTGAATTTCATTCAGACTACGCAGACCGGTATCGATCGGGAATATGTACTCACAATACCCCTGCAGAACGATACGGCGCGTGAGCAATTTGAGGCACTTCGTTCTGAATTGGCAACACATCCCGGTGTGCTTGGCGTTTCAGCTACACGATTCAATCCGAGCTATATCGCTGGACAAACGCTCATATCGGATTGGGACGGGATGGAGGAGGGGCAGCAACTGTCTGCACACAATACACCGGCACAAACTCATTTTCCGGATGTGCTTGGTATCAGCTTGGTTGCAGGCCGCGATGTACGGAACGACCGCGCCCCTGGTGCGCCCGTAGAAGTACTAGTAAACGAGTCGTTCGTCGAGGCCGTTGATTGGGAAGACCCACTCGGTAAAGTGTTTAGTATGATGGGGTGGAACGCACAAGTCGTTGGTGTAATGGCAGACTTTAACTTCTTGCCCTTCCGTCAAGAAATGGCCCCGTTGGTCGTATATCCTTCAAAACGTTGGTTTACGCAGGCACTTGTCAAGATTAGTCCGCATGACATTCCTGAGACCTTAGACCATCTCGAAGCTACGATGGCAACGTTTGTACCTGAAGAGCCCTTCACGTACCAGTTCCTTGATGAAGCATTTAACAATCAATACCAGAGTGATGTGCGTCTAGGAACGTTGCTAGGTTATTTCACAGGTTTGGCTTTGCTGATCGCCTGCTTAGGCTTATTAGGCCTCGCGACTTTCATGGCTGCACAGCGCACGAAAGAAATTGGTATCCGTAAAGCGATGGGGGCTTCAACAGTTCAGATTGTGCTGATGCTTTCGAAGGATTTTACTCGTTTAGTACTCGTGGCTGTTGTCTTAAGTGCACCCCTTGCTTGGGTCGCTGCAAATGAGTGGCTTCAAGCCTTCGCCTTTCGTATTGACCTGAGTCCTACGCTGTTCCTCATAACAGGCTTGGCGTTATTGCTCTTGGCATTCTTCACCGTCAGCCAACAAGCTTTAAAGGCTGCTTGGACCAATCCCGTGGAGACGCTGCGATACGAGTAAGTATGTGTCTCCAACTTGTGAACTGACGGAATAGGATGGCCGCACGTCGCTAGGCTATATGCTTTATAAGGTGGAGGTTCAGAAGCGAGGACTACGCGTGAACACAATCAATCATCATGCCTAAGAAACCAAATAGCCTAGAATCCAAAAGTACAAGCTTGTTCAATTTCGAAAAAGCTTTGGCCGCATGGCGGCGGCCGTATGTGACGAACGAGGCGTTCACGCGGGATGACATTGAGGAACTGGAAGGCACGCTGCGGGATCGGATGGCGCGGTTTCGGCGGGAGGGGTTGAGTGAGGAGGCGGCGTTTCGGAAGGCGGTGGAGCGGTTGGGACCGTATGGCACGACGGACGCAGAATACAGGAAGGTGTATTGGGGTAAGGCGCGCAGAGAGCGCCGCGTGGTACATGAACTGAGCATTCGAAAAGCAATGTTGAAAAGCTACTTGACGTTGGCGTGGCGAAATTTGCGCAAGCAAAAAGGCT
>CAYYHN010000044.1:0-1583 GCA_964471245.1 uncultured Rhodothermaceae bacterium
CGGCATCATTTGCACCGCCTCCAACACATCCGACTCACCAAGCAACGCAGGCATTTCCTGCACCTGCCGGACGGGCAGCGTAATCATGCTCATCTCCGTACGCTGCTCAATCGCATCCAAACGAGATTCCTCCACGACGATGGTTTCGAGGTCCATCGTTGCAGGATGTAGCAAAAAGTCGTGCGATACATCTTCCGAAAGACGGAGTGGCAACGCGTCTTGGCGATAGCCGATGTACGAAGCGACGATGGTTGCCGACGACTCCGGCAGTGTTAGGCTGAAGAAGCCGTACGCATTCGACGTCGTTCCCCGCAGCGAGGCGGCTTCGTACACGGCCGCGCCTATCAACGCCTCACCAGTTTCCGCATCCCGGACGTACCCGCTGACGGTGACATTGCGTGGGCGTTGCATGGCAGAACTGGCAGAAGCGGGGCGCTTCTTGAGCACATACGTGCCCGTAGCGAGGCGTTCAAAGGTGAGGGATGTGTCTCGGAGGAGGCATGTCAGGAGTTCATCAGCGGTAGCCTTCTCAATTGTGCACGAACTCTGTTCGTCTACAAGGGTTGCTGAGTTGTAGATGACGGCGCGTTGGGTTCGTTCTGTAAAGGTCGCCAAGGCCGTTGCTAGCGGTACTGCATCAAGCGCGATGGCATAGCGTGGCTCGGAAGGTGATACATCTTGCCCATGGCTCTCCGTGGCAATAGAGAAGAGGAAAAGAAGTGCGGCAATCCAGGGTGCGCGTTGCATCAGTTTCAGGATGGGCGGCATAGGCCGAGTCGAGGGTTGCTGTTTCAGAATGCGACCCTAGAACCCCTTAGAGAAGGTCCCCCCCTAAGCGTTGGTGCAATTATTTTCAGTCTTGAACTTTTCTATGGACGTGGCGGAGAAAGGAGAAACGTGCGGTACACCGGCGGCAGGTCGCTGGTCAGCAGGCGGGCGTGCAAGACAGGCGCCTCCACATCACCTAAGGTGTCCAGCGTATACCAGATCCACAGGTCAACCTCATCTAGAGAGATACCGAAAGAAGAGTCCAATGCGACGATGGGTCGGAGTTCCTGAAACAGCCGGAGTGCGCGTGCAGGATCTCCGCCGACAAAGGCTGGGCGAAACAGCAACGACTGCCCTTCGATCAGCAGCAGATAGAGCTCATTGGGATCTTGGGCACGTGCCGCCTCTAGGAATCGGGTCGATCGGCGGCCGGCGCGTATGAGTGCAGGCAGTGACGCTTGTGCCGCTTTATAGCCCCATAGGCCCGAAAGCAAGGCCAGCGAACGGGCCGATGTGGCTGCGTCTTCGCGGGGCAAATTCGTTAATAGATCCGCGTCTTGAGTGAGAGGATAGAGCCGATACGCACACAGCAGAGCGGTTTCTTGGTCAGCAACTTCTTGGCACAACGCACGCAGGGACGCTGCATCGGTGTTGGCATAAAAAGTCTGGATCGTCATCGCAAGCGAGAGCGAGACCGTAGTCAATGTGAGGGTAGGCATGGGAACGCCGGTTTGGTAGGGCACAAGGTATCGAAAACAGAAGCGGGGCTCAGCGAGTTAAGGCACGGGTGATACCAAGGCCGAACGTGAAGGGTG
>CAYYHN010000044.1:1602-5561 GCA_964471245.1 uncultured Rhodothermaceae bacterium
GTAAGGCGTTCCGTTGCATTTTGTTCGTTGACCAAATTGAGTGTGCCAAACCGTGCATACTGTCCCGAGACTTGCAGCGACCAGTTGGGCGAGAGGGCGTAGCGGAGCCCAGCCTGCAGTTGGAAGCCTAAGGCTCCATCCGACGAGAAGGACCGCCCGGCACCCATGTCGAGGTCGACCTCCTGTATGTAGGCTGCGCTGAGGCCAGCCAGTGGTGCAATCCGCTTGCGTAGCGTGCCCTCGACAGTATAGCCGAAACTGAAGATGTTGGACGCGTAATCGCCCGACACGGTCCTACCGTTAGTTGTTGCTTCAATGGGGTTTCTCGTATACGTCCAGCTTGCCTCCAGCCGCGCGTTTCTGTAGATACGGTAGTCGGCTTGGATACCCGTCGCGTATCCGGCTTGGGAACGGGCTGAAAAAGAGGAGGAGCCTAGGGCGGCTTCTAATGTCCCCGATACGTCGGGTAGTAAACTGGTACCACCGTAGGGTGTGATGCTCAGTCTGGGCAGAGGTTCGGCGCGGAGTGCAGGAGTTTGGGCATGCACGCTGTCTGCAAAGACGATAAGCAAAAGGAGACAGGCACAGGTTGGGAAGAACTTGTTCATGGGTCGAGTGGATCAGGTGGAGGTCATCGTGTACACCTGAAACCTAGGTCCTCAATGGATAGGCCACTTGACACATATGTTACATTCCGCTAGCCCTTGGCGATGTTTTTGCGGATGCGGCTGAGGGACGGGCGGGCAATACCGAGGTAGCTTGAAAGGTGCGAGAGCGAGATGCGGTCGTAGACTTCAGGATACTGGCGCATGAAGTCGAGGTAACGTGCTTTCGCGTCCATGAACTGGAAGCTCTCGATCCTGTATTCAAGGATTTTAATGATCTCCTCTGCAATCAGACGTCCCAACTTTTCTAGTGCTGGGTGCTGGGCATAGGCTGCTTGGACATGGTCATAGGTGAACCCCGCTACCACGCAGTCTTCTAGGCATTGGAAATAGTACTTGCTGGGTTCTCGCAAGAGAAAGGCTTTATAGTGGGTTGCAAAGCCACCCTCTTTGAGCAAGCGTGTGGTGATCTCCTCGCCGCGATCATCAATATAGTAGCCACGCACGAAGCCTTGGGCGACAAACCAAATCGTGTGGTGAGGGCGGTCGGGGGTGATGAGATAGGTTCGGGCCTTATACGAGTGGATAGTGGCACCGCCGACGAAAAACTGGACTTCTTCCTCCGTCAAGTCTGGATGAACCATCTGGATGACGTGACGAAACGAAGCGAGAGGATCTTGCACCGGGCTAATAGATAGGAGTGTAAGTAAAGACAGCCAAAGTTGGGGTGGGTCTGCAATCTTCTTAAACGTAAGTGGTGGAGGGGGCGTGTGCTATCCCATAAAGAGGAATTCCTACGGGTAAGCACGGAGGGTTATGGGGGGGGTAGATCGTAGAAGCAACCTTTGATGCTTAGAAAGGTCCTTTGAACGACAATCGCTAAAATGATCAGAGGTCCCCAATGACTGCTCATCGGGTGGATTGGTTCTGTTTGCTATTCATCTTGGGGGCGTGCCCGGCGCTTGTTCTGGGGCAGGCGATCCAAGCTAATGGGCTAAATGTCGACGTGACCGACACCACTTTTGCCGACCTCCAGCCCTTCCTTTCTGAAGTGCAGGTCGCGCGCGTGGTGCATCTGCGCACTGTGGAGAGTGATGACGTTGGTGTGCCACACGAAGCACGTCAATGGGTCATTCAATGGCTACATGAACAGGCAGGCTACACGGTGTTGGTAATGCCCGTTGGCATCTTCGAGGGCGCGTGGGTGCAGGAACAACTGACGCTTGGAATGCCGCCCGAAGAGGCAGCGGCTCCTCTGTACAGGGTGTGGCGGGAAGACCCTGCGTTTTGGGCACTACTTAGGTTCCTGCAGCAGAGGCAAGGCCTTGAATTAATCGGCGGCCTATCGCGTTTCCACGCCACCGGGAAGGCGCTCTATGCCCTACACCTCACCGATGTTCTAGGAGCCGCCGAACTGGAACGCCCCGAAGATCTTTTGGAACGTATTGAAGAAGACCTTGGTGGGCGGAGTCGGCTGAGTCGTGGGACGGTGGAGGCACGGCAACGCGCCCGCGCAACAACAGCGGAAATCCTGGCCTATGTCGAAGCCCATCGCGAGGCACTACTTGCGGTGCATGGCCCTCGTCGCTTTGAGCGCGAAGCTCATTTTCTACGCAACATGGAGGTATTCATCGAACTCGAACAACTCAGGGCTGGAGATCTGCCCGAAGATCCGAACTTTACCACGCGGGAAAAAGCATACAACCTGACGTGGATGTTGGCATCCTATTACCCTGACCAGAAGCTGATTTACTGGGAAGGGCGCGGGGCCGATGAGGTGCCGTTGCCGACGAATGAGCCTATCTTCACCCTGACGTTGTCGGCAAGATAGATCTTCGGGCAGCGTACGCGTGATAACTGGGACATTGGTAGCCTTCGATTCACTCAGCGAGTATCTTGAGACGCTGTCGTTAAATCTATCTTCTGTTTTTGTATGTCACGTGTCTTTGTTTGGATGATACTGCTTTGCTGTGTTGTAAAGGCACAGGCACAGCAGGTACGGTATGCTGTGGCATTTCCAAACATCGTCCACCACGAAGCAGAGATTACGGTCACGTTCGAAAATGTGCCCCAAAATCAGCCGCTGAAAGTGCGGATGAGCAGGACGTCGCCGGGGCGGTATGCACTACATGAGTTTGCTAAGAACGTGTACAACGTACGGGCTACCGATGGACAGGGGAATGCATTGGAGATCACACGCCCGGATCTCCACCAATGGGACGCGAGTGGGCATGACGGGACTGTGCAGGTTCGCTACACCCTGTTCGGCGACCGAGCCGACGGCACATACACCGGCCTTGACGCAACACATGCACACATGAACATCCCCGCCACATTTATGTGGGCTCGAGGCATGGAGGACGCGCCGATCACGATCACCTTCGCACCATATTCCGACGACTGGCGCGTCGCCACGCAACTTTTTCCAACGGACCACCCCTTCACGTTCACCGCGCCCGACCTCGCCTATTTCCTCGACAGCCCGACCGTACTGGCTGCCTTCTCCTTCCGCGAATGGACGGTGGAAAGTAACGGGAAGACGTACACAATTCGACTAGCCGTGCACCACGATGGCACCGAAGAAGAGGTGGACGACTTCGCGGCAATGACCCGAAAGGTGGTAGCCCAGCAGATCGCCGTGTTTGGCGCACCGCCGGACTTCGAGACCGGTACCTACACGTTCATTGCGAGCTACCTTCCGCACGTGAATGGCGATGGCATGGAGCACAGAAACTCAACGATCCTGACAAGTACGCGCCCGCTGAAGACGCTCGCGCTGCGCAACCTTGGCACGGTCTCGCACGAGTTTTTCCACGCTTGGAATGCCGAAAGGCTGCGCCCGGCGTCCTTGGAGCCGTTCGACTTCGAAGGTGCAAACATGTCGGGCGACCTATGGTTCGTCGAGGGCTTCACGAGCTACTATACGCAACTCTTTATCCGCCGTGCTGAACTCATCGATGATGCCGAGTACGCGTCCCGCCTATCAGGAACGATCAATACCGTACTCAACAGCCCCGGTCGTAGCATCTTCAGCGCCGTCGAAATGAGCCAGCGTGCGCCGTTCGTCGATGCCGCCGTAAGTATCGATCCGCAGAACCGTGAAAACATCTTCATTTCCTATTACACGTGGGGCAGCGGTATCGGACTCGGCCTCGATCTCACGCTGCGTAGCCAGTTTAACGTGACGCTCGACGACTACATGCGCGCCATGTGGGAAGCTTATGGTCTCACCGAGACACCCTACACACGCGCCGATCAAAAACGAGTACTCGCCGAACTCACTGGCGATGAAGCGTTCGTTGACGACTTCTTCGCTCGCTACATAGAAGGGCACGAGGCCGTCAACTATAAGGC
>CAYYHN010000044.1:5571-12879 GCA_964471245.1 uncultured Rhodothermaceae bacterium
GTTTACTTGCACCAGCAGGCTCATGCCTTATTTTAAAGCACGAAAACCAAGCATGGCTTGGGGCTAACATAGCCGATGGCGATGACGGCACACGAGTCAGTAGCCGTGTGCTGCGCGGCTCGCCGCTCTACCTCGCAGGCGTATCGATGGGTGATACCATTACGAAACTAGGCAACCTCGATGTGACGAGGGCCGACCTCGTTGACACTTTCCTCGCAAGTCATGAGCCCGGCGACATCGTCCCCATTCACTTCACCCAGCGCGGCCATGCACGCGAAGGTATACTCATCCTCGACCAAGATCCTGCCGTCGAAGTTATCCTCTACGAAGATGCGGGCTTCGATGTAGCCCCGGAGCATCTTGCCTTCCGGGCGGCGTGGCTTGGGGCGCGGTAGGGGGAGAGATTCGTGGACGCATGGTTGATGTGCGTGTGCGCGGAGAGGTCTCGTACGTGTCATCCCGAACGAATGTGAGGGACCTGGCATGTATTGCAAGGGTGCCAGATTGCATTTAGCGATTCATCTTAGCCAGATCCTTCCTCCCTGCAGTCGTCAGGATGACAGCGTTATCAAATGGTCGCTAATTTTTCTTGTAAGGCATCAATGTTATGATCCTTGAAGTGTATGGCCTTTGGAGCCCAGATTTGGATCCTCCCCTTGAGGGTGAAGGGCTTCCTGATGATCGGACCAAATTTCGAGTGTTTATCCAAGTCTCGCTCGTTGAGCAGGGACAAGAGGACAGTGAAGTGTTTGGCTTTTATGTTTGTTCACCTTCCATGTTAGCTCAAACTGAGCCTGGTACTATTATTACTCATACGCTTGTTCTGAATCTGTTTTGTTGGGATACCATACGTGCACGAGTAACAAAGCTTTTAATGCATGCACGCTCGGCAATAACGTGGGACGAGGTAATCGAGAAGCTTTCAGGATGTTTGTTTCACACCGATGTTTAATGTAGCTAAAGGAGAGCCCAAGTTAGATAATGAACTCTTATTCACGCCTATTCAGTTGCCGAGCATTTGGCAGTTTCCTCTTCGCGTCAGTCCTCCTTGTTGGCTCGCTCTCTGCTCAGCCACTTATCTCGCCAGAAGTGCATGATGACGGCACTGTCACGTTTCGATTGGTAGCCAAGGCGGCAACCGACGTTCGGTTTGTGGGCGGAGACGTTCCGGGGACGCCATGGGAAGGAGTACCAATGATGCTGGATGCTGACAGTGTATGGACACTCACGACGAAACCGCTGACCCCGGGCGCGTACCGCTACCATTTTCTCATTGATGGTGTGCGTGTGCTTGATCCCATCAACACGAAGATGAGTCCATCGAACAGCAACGTGTGGAGTATGGTCGTTGTGCCTGGTGATGACCGCTTCGATATACAAGATGTGCCGCACGGTGCGCTCGCGCAGGTGACGTATTATTCTGAGACGCTTAGCACGTGGCGGCGGATGCATGTCTATACGCCGCCTGGTTACGAAGGTGGCCCTGAAGCGTATCCCGTCTTCTATTTGCTCCACGGCGCATGGGACAACGATGCTGCGTGGCCTACTGTCGGGCGAGCAAACGTCATCTTCGACAACCTCATTGCTAGTGGGCAAGCCGTGCCCATGATTGTTGTCATGCCGGATGGTCACACAGGGCCGTTTGACGGCGGAGGTGGGTTTCCCGGCATCCAACATCACGTCAAGACATTCACAGACGACTTCATCCAAGAGATACGTCCGTATATCGAAGCAAATTACCGCGTGAAGGAGGGGCGCGCCAACCGTGCCTTAGCGGGTCTATCGATGGGTGGTGCACAGACGCTGGCAATTGGGATGCGACAACTTGCGGACTATGCTCATCTCGGAGTGTTTAGCAGCGGCATCTTCGAACTTCGAGATCTCGAAGGCGGCCCAGCTTGGGAGGCCGAGCACAAGGCCGTTCTCGAAGACGCCTCCCTCCGCGATGGGCTGGAAACGCTATGGTTTGCCATCGGTACTGACGACTTCCTACTCGATACCTCGCGCCGAACCGTGGCCCTGCTGCGCCAGTACGGCTTCACGGTTGAAGAGGTCGAAACGAAAGGTGGCCACACGTGGCTCAAGTGGCGCGACTACCTTGCCACCTTTACACCGATGTTGTTTCAGGAGCGAGGACGTTAGTGCACCATTTGCAATCTTTGGGCAGTTAGATATCCTCTCGAAACCTATCTAGGCTCAAATCGAATGTGGTATCGCTGCCCTACATGGCGGTGCATCTCATGACGCGTTGTTGAACTGGAATGAGTTGGTGCATGTGGTCCACTTTTGTCTACTGGAATGGTGAGGTCGCGCCTTGGTACATGGTGCGAATACTTCTTGTTAGTCTACTTTTGATGGGTTGCCAGTCTGCCGGTGCACTCATGGCTCCCTTCGGCACCGATGCACCGCTCCCCACGGCGGAACCGACGGCCATGCAGATGGACACACTGGTGCTCAATACCATGCTTCGCACCATCGACCAAAAGTCGAAGCATCGGTTGCATAGCCTACTTGTGATGCGCCACGGCAAGCTGGTGGTGGAGCGCTATTACAACAACGCAACGCGCCACACGCCGCATGACATTCGCTCGGCCACCAAGAGCATAACTTCGCTCCTTGTTGGCATTGCCCTCGATGAAGGTGCCATCGACAGTGTGGATATGCCCATGATGGAATACTTGCGGGCATCGTATCCGGACGTGGTAGACAAAGACGCCATCACACTTCGCCACCTACTGACGATGCAGTCTGGCCTTGACTGTGATGACCAAGATCGACGGACGCGGGGCCAAGAAGACCGGATGTACCGCAAGAAGGATTGGGTGGCGTACTTCTTGGATGTAGAGCCGGTAGAGCCACCGGGAACGCGTACGCGCTATTGCACTGGCGGCGTAGTCGCGTTGGGCGAAGTCTTGGCACAAGCCACCGGCCAGTCAGTCGTCGAATATGCCGATGCACGCCTATTCGCACCGCTCGGCATCGAAAACTATCGCTGGTCGCTGTACGATGACGGCCAAAAGGTTGATACGGGAGGGCACCTGTGGATCACACCGCAGGGCATGGCGCGCATCGGGCAACTCATGCTACAGGATGGCATGTGGGAAGGGCAGCAAGTCGTCCCCAAAGCATGGGTCGACGTTGCGACACAACCCCAGACGACGCTCGACGAAAATCCCTACGGGTTCCTTTGGTGGACATCCATAGTTCCTTATGGCAAAGTAACCGTTGATGTGAAGATGGCCCGAGGCAATGGCGGCCAAGTCATCTTTGTGGTGCCTGCCTACGACCTCGTGACGGTCATGACGACCACTTACTACAACTCCGACAAAGCGCGCATTCCGTACCAGTTGTTCTTTGAGGCTATCTTGCCCTCCGTCGAAGAGCTCCGTGCTGAAATGCGCTAAGCATTCCGGCCTCTGACGATATACGTCGGTCATTGACTGATCGCTGACCTACTAGTGATCTACACACAACTGTCACTCAGCATCGTTGCAAAAAACTAGCCGCAGGTACGTATGTGATTCCTGCGGCTAGTCTGTATTCACCACGATGCAAAAGCTGTACATCGCATGCTAATTGGCGCGGGCGATGGCGAGGCTGTGCTTGCCGAAGCGGTAACCGCCTTTTTTTTCAAGCACTTGCTTGACGTATTGCTCCGGTACATCCACGTACGTTTGCCGATCGCGAATACGGATTTTACCAAGAGCACGGCCCGGGACTTCGCCGAAGCGCGCGATGGTGCTTACGACGTGGTTCGTGCGAAGGCCATGCTCTTTGCCACCGTCAAGGACGAGGCGCACCATGTCGGCGTCTTGCTCGTGGCACGGGCGATTATCGCGCGAGGGACGATCGCTGTCGTGCCGTTTACCACCACGCTTGCCCTTTGGACGCCGCGTTTCGTGTACAGGCGTGATCTTGGCAATGGGACGCTGCTTCTCACCAGCACGGGCCATCTTCAAGGCGATTGCAGCCACCAAAATAGGGTCGTGCCCTTCTTCAACGAGCGCAGCAACCATGTCGCGTTCCTGCTGGCAACGCCCACGGCGGAGCCAGACGGCCATGCGGTCGAGGAGCAACTGATTGCGGTGTGCGTGGATCTCTTGGACCGAGGGCAACGTGCCTGCCTTCACCTGATGCTTCGTGTAGTACTCAATCCGCTTGAGGCGGCGCTTCTCGTTGGGCGCGACCAGCGAGATAGCCGTCCCCGTTCGTCCGGCGCGGCCTGTCCGCCCCACGCGGTGGACGTAAATTTCAGGGTCGCGCGGCAAGTCGTAGTTAAACACGTGCGAGATATCATCAATATCGAGGCCACGAGCCGCGACATCGGTGCCGACGAGCACTTTGACGACGCCCTCGCGGAATCGGTACAGGACCTGCTCACGTGCGGTCTGGCTGAGGTCCCCATTGAGGGCATCTGCTGGAAAGCCACGTGAGGTCAACTCATTCGCCAACTCGGTCGTACCGGCACGGGTCTGCGCAAAAATAAGTACGCTATCCATCGGTTCGACTTCAAATAGTCGCGTCAATGCTGCCGTCTTCTCGTCTTTGTTGACGAGGTAGTATCTCTCCTCAATGGCTGCGACTGTACGTTGCTTGTTTTCCATGCGAGATACTGCTGGGTCCGTCAAGTAGCGATCGGCGAGGCGGCGGATTTCGCGGGGCATCGTGGCAGAGAGCAGCGCCGTCTGGCGGTCATCCGGCGTAGCGCTAAGGATCGTCTCGATGTCGTCGATGAAGCCCATACTGAGCATCTCGTCGGCTTCGTCGAGCACGACGGTGCGGACTTCGCTGAGGACGAGCGCGCCTCGGTCCATCAAGTCCATGATTCGCCCTGGTGTACCCACCACGACGTCTACGCCGCGGCGTAGACCGTCGAGTTGTGGGCGGTATGATTGGCCGCCGTATACCGTTAGGACACGAGCGCCTAAGTGTTCGCCGTACGCCTCCATCGCATTGGCGACTTGCAGGGCGAGTTCGCGTGTGGGAGCGAGCACGAGGCCTTGCACCGTACCCCTTCCTACGTTGAGGTTATGGAGCAGCGGCAGCGAGAACGCAGCTGTCTTGCCCGTACCCGTTTGGGCTTGGCCGATGACATCGCGGCCTTCGAGCATGATGGGGATGAGGGACGTCTGGATAGGCGTCGGTGTGGTGTAGCCGCGATCGGCTACGGCCTGCACCAAGTTGGCGTGCAGGCCCAGATCAGCAAAAGAAGTGGCCATGGAAATGGTCAGATTATCACGTAGAAGAACCAGGAAAGCGCGTTGCCCTCGCGGGGTCGGCGGCGGATGCCTTTGTCAACAGCCGCTCCGTCCCGGATTCTCTTGGAGACCATCTGTTGCCACAAAAAACGCTCGACAAAAGGCCGAGCGCCTGTAGAAAAGGATAGTTCTGAAACCACGATTGTCCGGTTTTGATGCGTTAACCCTGTGTGGTTTCCTTGAATTGATGCGGCTTAGGGGTAGCTTGCACACCGACAGCTTCCGCTATGCGATGCGCGAAATACCCTTGCACAAACATCGTCTGTGCCACTTCGAACGACCGCTCAGCCATTGCTCGCAAGGTCTCTCTGTTGCGGTGTAAAAAACAGATGCGTTCAACCCAAGCTGAGGGTGCGGCGTCATAAGGCATTAAGTAGCCCGTGTCGCCGTCGAGTACCATGTCACGCTGGCCCAAGGCATCTGCAGAGATGATGGGGAGGCCGCAACTGAGGGCTTCGAACAGCACAAATCCAGATGCATCGAGGCGGGTAGGGAAGAGGAAAAGGTCATGTTCATGCATCAACGCAAAGATCTCCTTATGTAGCACCTCTTGCACGATAGTGACACCGGGCACAGTGGTGTCCGTCGGTACTGCTTTCGATATAATTGTCAGCGTGCAGGTTGCTTGGAGATGCTCCTGATACATTCGAAACAAAAAGTCCCCTCCTTTCCGCAAAAAGTCGTTGCCGATGAAGAGTAACTTGAGCAGCTTGCCGGGTACACGCTTGTGTGGTGTTGCTTGAAGCCGGGGGCGTAGAAGGCGAATACGCTCAGGGGGCACTTGGTATTCGTCAACAAGCGATTCCTGCACTTGCGAGATTACCGGGAGAAAACAGTCGACCTGTCGATACAGCGCACGGCCTCTCAAACGGTCGAAACCATCCGCCAAAAGGCTCCTTACTTGATACGCAAGGGAAGGTTTACGAAGCAAGCTGGCGCGATGCATATGGCGCGGTGTGGCATCCAAGAACAACACAACGCGCCGATCGCGTAGCCAACGCTGCATCGGCCAGAGAAACTGGTGCGAGGTCAGAAACAGCGTGTCGTAGGCCGCTGGGTCGATGCCAGAGGCTTCCAGTTGACGCAGCAGGCGATGCCGCACCCTGAGCGCCGAACTGTTACGACTCCACACAGGTGCCTCCGGGCTTGTTGGCCCATAGGTTACGATGTCCACAGCCACTTCAGGCAACCCATGCAGCACTTCCGCAATGGCGTGGTTGAAGTGCTTAAGGCCAAGGTATTCGGTCTGTATAAACAGCACCTTTTGCATGGGCGAATGGGGCGGCGGGCGTGCTTAGGGCGTTTGGATGCGTAGCGTTTCCAGCCAAAGGATCTCGCATGCACCGTAGCCTGCATCTGTGCGTGAACGCGAGGTCCGCCATCGGTTGCCATCGGCGTGGGTTGCATCGACGAGGCGACCGGAGAGGTGCACCACATGGCCAGGGCGGAGGCGAGGCAACTGGGCCGCCACGTCGGCATTGGCCGGGACGATGTGGATGTTGGTGCTGTGCCGAATGACTTCGCGTGTACTGAGTGGATCGGTGGCGCTTTGCCAGCGGTAGGCGCGGGCCTCTTGCCACAATATGTAATGGTCGAGGATCGAGGAATCAGACATTGGTCCCCAGCCAATGGCAAGGTCCCAAGGCGCTAGGCGGGCATGGTCGTCGCTGTAACGCATCGTACCTAAGACGCGGCCGTCCATCTCGAATGTGGCCACCGTATTGAGACGATACGCGCCGTGCTGAATCGGCGTGGCGTCAATCGAAGTCTGCACTGGTGGTGCAGCAACCAACACGCCGGGTGGGTGTTCGATGGGGGTAGTCGGGTGCCAGAGGTAGACGCCAAGGATGAGCACACTGCCTACTAGCACAGCCCAGAGCCATCGTTTAGCCGTCGGGCGTTTCGGGCGTGGATACGAGCGGAGTGGCATAAAGTGCAGAGGCAGCAGTGATGCAGGATGTCAAACGCTGCACACTACTGATGTGCAACGGCTAATGCTAAAGCGTCGAGATGAGTTTGGGCCGAAACAGTCATGCTGTGGTCTTCGCCA
>CAYYHN010000045.1:0-211 GCA_964471245.1 uncultured Rhodothermaceae bacterium
CGTCTACTTCCAGATGTACGACCAACTCGGCCAGCCCTTCGGCACCGAAACGCAAGCGTCGAGCGCCACCGACGGCTTCCAGCAGCACGTTGCCCTCTCGCAACCCAACGTCGACCTCAACCTTGGGCTGGTGTGGCAGGGCGGACGACGCAACGAAAACATCGGGGGCAACGCCTTCGATGTGTACCAATACCTACCTGCTGCCGAACCC
>CAYYHN010000045.1:221-12805 GCA_964471245.1 uncultured Rhodothermaceae bacterium
GGTGTACGTCAGTGGCACTGCGGGAACGGGCAACGATGTCGGCTGGCGTATGTTGGCTGCACCTTGTGCGAGCCGCAATCGCAGCCACCTCTCGTTCAATAGCAGCATCACGGGCGACGACGAGGTTCGCCTCTTCGATGAGTCCGCAGGTGTAGAGGATGCTCGCTGGCTCAACGTCGCATCGGCTACCACGTTGCCACAAGGTCAAGGCTTCATCGCCTACCTTTACGATGACAGCGGCCTCACCATCGCTCCCGGATTCGGCATCGGCTTCTCCGGCTGCACCGAGACCACCTCCGACTTCGACCGCACCGGGCTCGATGTCAACGAACAGTTCTTCCTCGCCGGCAATCCCTACTACACCAGCTTCGACCTCTCTGATGGCCTCGACCTGCCCACCGCCGGTCATCAAGCAACCGTACAAGTGTGGGACCCGACTGCAGGAGGCGGCACGGGGAGTTACCAACTCATCGTACGAGGCAGCGCCAACGACCAGATTGCAATGGGGCAAGGCTTCTTCGTACAACGAACAACAACGGGGGCAGGTGCGACCACATTACCATTTAAGGCCGCCGGGCGCACGAATGGTGCTTCGTTCATCGGTAAGGAAGAAGGTAGTACATGGGCACAGTTGGATCTACGCCTCGAAGGCCATAGTCAGGTCGGCGTAACCATATACGATGAGGCCATCGCCGTACTTTTTCACCCGGATGGTTCCTATGGATGGGATGCTTATGAGACATCGAAATTCCTCCCGATCAGCAGTACCTATGCGACAGCGTCCCTGCTCGGCGAGCGCGATGGCACACCGATAGCTCGCGCCTTGGCCAGCTACCCCTTGGCCCTGAACCAGCCCCTCGCCATTCCGATTCAGATCGACGGCCGTGGCTATGAAGGCGTGCTTACGTTTACGTGGCCAACGCTCGACCAGCTCCCGTCCACATGGACGATCGAACTGGAGGATGTTGCAACGAGGACGCGGATTAACTTGCGCGACGTGACGAGCTATGGGTTTCGCTATCGTGCCCCGGCTGGGAAGACAGAAGAGGCCACGACCATTACTACCGCACCGATTGCTGTAGCCGCCCAAGATGGAAATACGCCCTTCATTCTGCACATCACCCCAGACATCAGCACGTCAACCGAGTCGACGCAACCGCTAACGTTTGCGTTGGAGTCAGCCTATCCGAACCCGTTCAACCCGCAGACGACCATCCGATACGCCTTGGCAACCCCGAGCGAGGTTCGTCTGGTGGTGTTCGATGCATTAGGTCGAGAGGTAGCCGTGCTGACCGAAGGCGTACAAGCAACCGGACGCTACCAAGTAACCTTCGATGCACGTGGACTCAGTTCAGGCCTGTACCTTTACAGAATCGAGACGCCGGAATTCCAAGCTACAAAGTCAATATTATTGCTCAAGTAAGGAGTAGCGTTGCAGAAACCTAAGGCGTACTAACCTTTCCCTACGTCTCAGCGGATTAAAACAGAAAGCCAAAGGAGAGGGCGAACATGTTTTCTTCCTCAGAGAAACCCATGGTGCCAGTGAGTACTGTGGAGTCGAAGGCCTCGAACCAGAGGCCACCACCGTAGCCACTATGCCAAACGGTAGACGACTCGCCATCCGTCCATACGCGGCCGTTGTCTAGGAAGCCGAGTATGCCCACGTCTCCAAAACCGAGGTAACGAGCAAAATGGAATAGTTTACCGCGGAGTTCGGCATTGGTGTAGAAGCTGGAGCGCCCAGAAAAACGTGTGGAACGAAACCCGCGTAAGTTTTCAGAACTGCCTAGTGTATTGGCTGCGTAGAAGGGGAAGTCGCCGAAGGTGTGCGCTCCCCCACCACGTAGAGCTATCGTCCATTGAGGTGCTAGCGACGGCGACACATAGAGCGAAAGGTTAGATGCGAGGGTATGGTAGTTTTCACTCGCGCTATTTAGACCAATGTTCGTGTGCATTGTACTCTGAAAACGAATACCCTGCGTCGGATTGATGCCTTGATCTGTAGTTGTGAAGGCAAGTTCTGTGACCAAGCTGCCAAACGTCTGGTGGTCAAATGTGCTTGGTGAGATGCCTGCCTGCGGCTGGCCGATGAAACGTGTCGGGTCCTGCTCAATATTCGTCAAACTGAATTTGGCTCCGACGCGCAGTGATAAGCCTTCGGCTGCATTGTTCTCTAAGGCCATGCTCATGTTGGCGCGTGAAAACTGGGCCTGATAGAACGTAGCATCATCAGCCTGATTCGTCGTCTCATTGCCCAAGCCGTAGAAATTCTGAATGTTATTGGGCGTCAGTACTTCGGCAACGACGTTGAGCCCCCATTTCCCCAAGAAATCGGTGTAATGACCAACGTATCGAATATTGTATGCATTGGTCTTTATTGCTGCATTCGCCATTAATTCGTGGGTGCGCGCATGTGGCGTTTTGCGAAAGCCGTGTCGCGTGACTCTGATACCTCCACCCAAGAAAAAGCCATCATCCACGTTACGTCCAAAAAAGGCGATGGGTCGCGCCAAGTCATACTTGAAACTGTCGCGTGCGTATTTATTAATCTCCGGTAGACTAGACCGATGGATACGGGCTTCGCTACCTGTTTCCCAGTAGTTGCCTGTCTCAGCATCGTAGAGTTGGGTCATCTTACGCGGACCTCGTACCTGCGAATCGTCGACGAAGCTGTCGTCGCCAGTGCCACCAACGACACGGATCATAATCCCATGTTTTGCCGTGCCACTGAGGATGAACTGATCCTGCCCACCGAGGCCGTAGAGCCTGAGCTCGCGGGTCTCCTTGCGATGGAAGGTGCGACGATACAACTCCTTGCGAATCTCTCCTTCCTTCGTGGTTTTGTAGACGACAACCTCGGTCTGGTCTTCCCCACGCGTGACCTCGAAGCGCTCATGCTTGTCGCTGCCGACCACATCGACGACGCTCGCAAGAATCCGGTAATGCTTTCGTGCGACCTCAGGCAACTTGTCGCGCCGTACCTTCAATACCTCGATGGTCCGCTCGCCTTGCTGGGCAAAGACAGGCGGCGGCCATTGGCGAACAGCCGTTTCAATAACCTCATCAGAGAGTTCTAAGCGGATACTGTCAGCGATGGCGACCCAGTCTTCTTCTGTGAGGTTGGCAGCGAAGGAACGGTCCTGCGGGTAGCTGTTATGGTTGAGCCCCCGTAAGAAACCATACCGCTTGCGGAAATCTTGGTAATTAGACTGGAACGTGAGCTTGCCTACAACGCCAATGATTCCGGTAAATCGATTAAAGGCCAAGTCCCGGTCACGCGGAATCGGACGGAAGAGCGTGCCACCCTCTGCTTGGTCAAAAGCCGCCCAGCGCCACTGATCTTTATGCCGATCCCAATCGCTGATGAGCATATCTAAAAGGCGGGTTCGAGCGTAGAGGCGGCTGTCGACCTGGTTGTCGTTGTCTCGCGCGAGTTCTTGGTACAACTTCCGGTAACTCACGATATCTTCGGCATAGCCCATACTGGCTACGTCCGACATGTCGTCGGTAGGGCGTTCTTCGAAGAGCATGAGCCGCCCGGCAAACTGCTCACGGTAGATGCCTAGGCGAGAATCGTCGGGTACCTTAACGTACTGTGGATTGGTGTGGTAGACTCCAATGGCCTCAGCGAGCGGTGGGACGATAAATGCTCCATACGGATGAAACATCGAAACTTGATCTTGGAGCAAGCTATGGGCAAATGTGCGGCGCAAGTCTGGCGACCAACTCTTTCCCGCAATTTTGTCGATGGATCGCAGGACATACTCCCGGCCGTTGGCAGCTTCTAGGCGGGCAGATAACGACTGTCCACTGCCACCAACTTTTGTGAGCGTGAGTCCTCCACTCTTGTGTGCGAGATCAAGGAACGGGAAAGCTACAGGCGCCCCCCATGCATCGCGGTTGTGGCTACCTAAGATCAAGCGTTTCAGCGGTCCTGCTTTGGCATAGCGAGGGTTGACGGCCTCGACCACGATGCTATCTCGATAGGCAGGCATGGCTGTGGGCGCCGTAATACTGTCAGGATCAACAATAACAGGCTCCGGTCCTTTCAATTGGTGGCGGTAGAGTAACCGTCCTTGGGGTTGCGAAGCGAGTGGCGTCCAAGCTTCCAACCAGATAGATTGGTCGCTGTGGTAGATAAGGGTCATGAAACCCGTCTCAGATGCCGTGAATGATGCGCCGCGTCCGGGAGCGACATAGCTAGCTTCTGCGCTGGAACCGCTAATAAGGTGGTGCTGAGACCCGCGGAATGTTCCTTTTTTGAAGTATTGAAGGTTGCGTTCGTGACTCGAGGCATAGATAAGATCGGTCTGCTCATCGAGCAAGGCTTCGACTTCTCGTCGCAGGGCTCTGTATCTGACATGGGCAAGGTCCTGCTTTTTCCCAAGGAAGCGGCGATACAGTGGCATAATGGAGCCGAGAATGGGAACGGGTGACAGGTGGTCGCTTGGCAAGAAATTGCCACCATACGTTCCATTCGAATAGAACGGATGATGACCAATAAGCAAAACATTTCGTTTGCGATGCTTGATCAGTTGCTCTTGGAGTTCGCGTAGAAAATCTCCCGTCTCATAGACTTCGTATTCACCGGTATGCCCAACAGAGCGCTCCGAGTCTGTCAGCCACCACTGGGTATCGATAGCGAGCAACGTGATGTCTTTGGTAAGCCGTACGGCTGCAGGACCCGGAAAGCCATCATCGGGCAGAAAGACGTTGCCCCGATTGAGGTACGCTTCGATGAACGCTTCTTGGTTCGCGAGTCGTCGGAGTCCACTCCGGCGGCCTTGGTCCCAGTCTTGGTGCCCCGGAATAAAGAAGAGGCGACCGGGAAAGTCCTTTACAGCATCAAGGTAGGGCAGAATACGGGCTTGTGCGGCAGCCCGGTCTGCAGAGGTCGAGTCGGGCAACCCAATTGGTCCGACTTGGTTGCCAAGGAAGAGTACGGCACTGTTGCTGTCGGCCTCGGCGATGTGGTTTTGCAAGAGCGTGCGAACCGACGTGGCCTCCGGCGTTGCGGTCCCCGTGTTGCCGATCAGAAAGACGCGGTAAACAACCTCGGAAGCTGTTGGTGACTCGGCCTCGGGTGTATCATCAGCGATGAATACATTGGTTGAGGTACACGCAGCGAGCAGCATCAGCGCAATTAGGACGGTACTGGTAACCGAGATGAATCTCATGGAAGACTTGGGGGAATCAAAATGCGTCACAACATAACCTAGGCTGAAGACTTTCGGGATCTCCGTAGGAGTAAGTTACTGGCGGCATCCTAGGCGCGTCTTTGCTGACCACGCCAAAGTCTGGACTCTACACGCCAAAGCTAATTGGCACATGTAGCAAGAAGACAAACAGCCATGAACGTGTTGACTAGGGCAGTATAGATGCCCAACCCTTGCACCAGCAACTATGCTAGTGCTGCGTCAAGGTTGGTATGACGGGTCGATGTGCTGGTCATTTTGGTGCCTACCAAGGCGCTTGAGCGCAGGCATACCCGTAGGTATGGCGAGATCAAGGAACGTAGGTGGGCGCGAAAAGGGACATAAAGAACCCGACGATTCAATCTTGACGTAGCACTAGGAGGAACAGCTGCAAAACGCTCAAGCGGCGTTCCTCTGCATCACCGATGTAAGGTCGAATAGGGGCATTGTCAACATCGAGCGCCTTGTGTAACCGCTTTTCGCACGTGCTCTTCATGCGAATCTAATTCCCAAACGACCTCTTACCCTCAATGACATTTGGCCAACCAGTCAGGCTTCCTCTTTGGGAGCCATTTCGTAAACATGAAACAGGAGGACGACCTCCTTGGTATGGAGGAACTCCTGCAAAACACGGACAGCTTGTACTACAACAGGATGCGCGATATTTATGGCTTGGGCGCTGTTCTAATACGCAAGTTTGCTCTACTCCGCCGAATCGCACCATGTGTTCATAGGTTCCATGATTGTTCGTGGGCTCCCCTCCATCGGCGTGTATCTGCTGATTGTCTTTAGCAATCTTGGTGCGCATGTGCCCTAAGGGATTAGCCTAATTCTACCGCCCATTTTTCCGTTATGCCCTGTCGTTCTCACCCGATTGTCCTTGCTGGTGTACTTGCCCTCGCAACGCTGTGCGTTGGTATGTTTTCTGTTGACGTACTGGGCGACTTTGCCTCGGTGACGAACGAGCCCGGCTACCTCGACTTTAGCTCCAGCGCGCCCTCATATGAAGGCACCGTGGCGTTGCCCTCACGTGTAGAAGGCGTGGCAGTCGAGACACGGACGCCTGCGCAGTTGCTGTACGAAGACTACGTAGATCCGGACACGCGTTTACTCAAGCCTGAAGCCGTACAGGCTGCGCAGGAAGCGTTCGCTGCGACCCATGAAGCTCACCGCCAAGCGTACTGTATTGCAGAGACGCTTGAGGACCTGTATGAGGAGGCTGAGTTGATGGCCGATGCCGCGCAGGCACAGGCTGATCAAGCATGCGAGGTGCTCTCGGGCAACATGCGCGACAAGTGGGCTGACCGAAAAGACTACGTCGCGTACCGGTTTGTGGAGGACCGCCTTGCCGACGCCTATACGATGGCGCTGTCGTTGGCCAAAGCGAATGTCAGCATCGATCGTTTCAACGAGCCAATCCCTGAGGTAGTGGCGTTTATGCGTGCACTGTTCGACGCACTGGAGTTGCATGAAAGCCTTAGACTGGATCACGCCGGGCACACCAACCGGAGCGATGGGCTCTGGTCGATCCTTAGCTTGGTACGCAACAATCAGCGCAAGCATTACCTCGAAGCTGGCCGCCCCGAAGCGGTCAACCTGCTCGTTCCGGCACACGATCGCACAACCTATCCCAACCAGCGTTTCTTCGCACCCGATCAGCTGGCTACTTATTCTGGTGATATTGCTGCGCTCGATCCACCGAACTCGGGTTTCTGGAGGAAGCCCGTCTGGGCCATCCGGCAGTTCTCGATGACTGACTACCATCGCCTCGGTATCCCCTCGCTTGGAAGCCACCACGATGACGATCAGTTTGCTACGGTCGATGACCAAGTGGCGGCCCTGCTCGATCCGGCAGTGCCCATTCGGGTGACGTATCGACCGGACGAACTTAAGGGACGTACCCCCAAGATGACGGTCCGGTTGGGTGGGCAGAACTGGAAGCTGAAGTATGTGACCGACCGACGCGCCGTGGGGCGGCAACTCAACCCAAGCAAAATCTACCAGAAGCGTTTTCTAGGCGCGGAAGTCAACGTTGAGCCCGTCGTCAACCACTTGGCTGCTGCGCTCGGTTACACCATTGACCCGACGTACTATCAGGAGCGCGTCCATGTTTACTTCCACAAGGATGTGTACAAGGGCCCGCCAGAGCAGCACGAAGCCCAGTTTCTAGCGGCACGTGCGGCGATGATCGAGGATCTTACCGCTGCGTTTCCTTCGGCTAATGTTGCCTCGGCATTCCAAGCTATTCGCATGGACGGGGAAGGTCGGCGCTATCTAGAAGTGCGGAGCACCACACTAGAAAAGAAGTCAGATCGGCTTACCGACCTCAACTTAGGCTACTTCATTCGCGGGGGCTATGGCAAAGCGTTTAAGCGCGAGTTTCGGGCGTTTGGGGTGTTTATAGCATGGATTGGCGACCCTGATATCAAAGATGCCAACGTAAAGACCAAGCTCGTCCCGGTCACCGAAGCGGACGGCACAGAGGGCTTCCGACTCGTCTACTCTGCCAGCGACTTGGGTGGGGCCTTGGGTACGGGGTTGCCTAACCTGTTCCCGAAAGATCTCGTCCAAGGCGTCGAGCGCGACTGGCACGGGCGACCGACGACCGTTCACCTTACCTACCGCAGCATCTTCCCCGCGCCGTTGTTGGCCTCGGCTTCGTTAAGTGATGCGCGATGGCTCGCCCGCCGAATCGGGCAACTCTCTCGTGAACAGGTGATGAGCACCTTTCAATATGCAGGTTATCCTGATGTTGTCGCCGAGTATTACTCGGATATCCTCCTGCATCGGCGCGACCAACTGTTAGTCGCCCTTGACCTGATGGGAGAGACGGTGGTAGCTGCCGATGGCGAAGTGATCCGGTTCGAACCCTTGAGTCAACTCCAGAATCCACGGCGTTACCATGTGGAGGGGCAGTCCCACCTTTTCCGGCGGGGGCAGCTTCGCGACCGCCACCACACCCTGTTTGACACCACGCAGACTTTCTTTCCCCGCTATTGGGGCACCCGCTACCCGTGGAAGTGGTGAGTTGGGTAACACCACGCGTATGCAACCATCTGAGAGCAGCCTGAGATGATCGAACGCAACATCATTGTTAGTCTTGTACTAGTATTTGCATGCCATTCTAGTGCGTTGGCGCAGGTGCCGGTGGAGACGCCAGCAGGACTTCGTTCCGAGTTAAGCATCGATGAACAGCTCTTGTTCGATGTATATGAGCTGAACGCTCCTGCATTCAGGAGCTACATGCGAGCAGTTAACGCTACATACTATTCCTTGCTTGTAGGAGGGGCGCTGTATTCTTGGATAGACTGGAAGCAGGAGTCGAACGGCATCTGCTGCACTGTTTGGAATGGGACAACAGAATCCGTAGCAACAGCACTATTCTCAGTCATAGGACTCAAACTATTGTTTGCAAGGCCGCGTCCGTATGCGGTATTGCCAGAGATTACATCGCGCGCTGGCAAACATGAGGGAGCACCGCAGCGATACGCTTTCCCTTCAGGCCATTCCGCTACGGCGTTTGCCCTAGCTGTATCGTGGAGCTTACGTAACCCCGACTGGTACGTTGTCGCTCCAAGTCTATTGTGGGCATCAAGTGTTGGAGTAAGTCGTATCTGGCTCGGTGTACATTACCCCAGTGATGTGCTTGTAGGAGCTCTACTAGGGTCAGGCATCGCATTGGGGATCCACCACTTCGACCGTCATTCTAGAAATGTGCTTCTGGGAACGCTATTAGGATCGGGCATCGCATTGGGGATCCACCACTTCGACGATCGTCTTAGTAAGCAGTTCAGTCTTCTGCTGCCTAAATCACTTCGCGCGGCACGGATACAACTTATTCCACCTCCAAGCCCGGGCGTCCGTATAGGCTTTTAGAAGGAGATGCTATGCGTGTATTCAACCCAGATTTGCTACGACTCCCCGGCTTCGAAAAGACATGCATTCATAATAGAGCAATGCTAGAAACTTGGACTACCTATCCGGTTACAAAGTAGCTTGTGGGAGCGCATAAACCTCAATGAAGTACCTGTTCCACAGCCCTGCGCGGACTAGGTAATGCTTCTCGCTCCGGATATCCAGCCCTGAAGGCAAATGTGGGTTGCCATGATGGGTCTCTGGTAAGATTCGCGAGGACCTGTGCTGCGTGCGGTGATTTATTTAGTTCTCGCTCTCGGTCTACACGTTCTATGGGTTGATTGAGTGGCTGCATGGCTATGCCTTGGCTTGTAGCCCATAGGTGGATGCGTTGCCACACGCGGCCAGCACGCAAGGTCTGTGCACGGTCGTAGAGTTTTCGGACCGCAATCAGGCCAAACATCGATGCAGTTACCACGTGAACGTCGCGTGTGGCCTCCAGCCAAAACCTGTGGTTCGTCTCAGCGGAGGTAGGAGGAAGCATCTTGGCTATCGTTGTCCTCAACCGTGGTAATCCGGCGGTGTCGAGCGTAGGCCCATCGCGATATTTCTGAATATCGGCCCAGCTGTGGCGAAACCACCGTTCGCTGTCCTTCACCATTGTCGCATCCGAAATAATCGTCTCCGTGGCACGGACCACGGCATTGCTGAACATGACTTTGTCTGCTTCAGAAGTAAAAAGAAAGACGGCAACTTCCGCCTCGCTCGCGGCTAGCTGATGAATCGCGCGGATCGACTCTTGTGATAGGGCTTGGTTCGCGACGTAGGCCCCACGATGCGTATGGCGCTTCGGAATGGCCTCATAGAGGTGACTTCGCTCCTCTTCTCCGAGCGCGATATTCACGCGAGCGATCCGTACAGGCTCAGGGATGGTTGGAATGGGGCCTAAGGTCCCCTCGAATAGCGTGACAGCGGCCTCATAGCCATTCGCTGAGGCCGCCAAGATCATGTTCTCCAGAGCACAGCCCAAGCCCAAATGCATCTCCCTCAGATACGGATCGAAGCTGCCGAGATTCCGGACGGTATCGGCATACACATCAATGTATTGATCCGTTACCCTGAACAACCAAGGCTGGGTGTTGTGGGGATTAGCAGCCAAGATGGCGGCGCGCACTAAGGCTAGCGGACCTTGGTTGGCATCTGTTTCCCACGTCAGCCAAGGTTCATACGCTGGTCCCTCGCCCGTGCTGAAGATCCCTTGGTCATAGGCTCGCCAGACGCCGCCGCCAGCTATCAAGACTGTAAGCGCACCTGCTCCTTTTAGAAAGGCTCTACGTTTCATGGGACAGGGCACCTTAGTTGAACGAAATCGAATAGCCAAGACTCACATTCACGATCCAAGGGGTGTTGGACAAGCCTATTTCCAAGGCTTCATGCGTTGCGGTGCTACCACTGATTCGGTTTTCGTAGGTCAATTCGTCATCGTCTAAACTCGACGAAAGTTTCGGCCAATACCGAACACTGGGCGATAGCATGATGCCTTGGAGGAGCCCCGGGGTGTTCTTGAACGGCCGCCAGTCTACATACGCACCTAGACCGAGGGAAAAGGTTGTGTATGAACCGATTCTATTCGCATCACTTTGCCGATCACCTTCATAGAATAGCTCAAACTTGTGCCACTTTGGCTCAACGCGCAGATTGAACCACTCGTTAAAGCGATACCCTACCCCAAAGCCCGTAGAATAGGGGATATGAACAGTTAATCCTTGGTCGGCAGCGTCTCCCGACAGCAGGTCATTTGAAAGGTCTAGTGAAATGCCATGGGAATAATCAAAGGCCAATCGCCCGTAAAACACATTGCCTTCCATATTGAACCCGCTCAGTATCAGAGGTTGATTCAAACCAAACAAGAGGTTGACTCGGTTCGAAAGCTCATGGTTGGCTTTTTGTCCAAAAGCAGGCTGACAGAGAAGAAGAACGCAGAAGAAAGCGGTGGAGATTTTCATGTTTTTGCATCAGGTTGTGCATGAAACGGTGAACGGATGCAAATCTCCTTACCTGAGCCCTTTTGAGCGTGTCATGCGCTGATTTGAACCCTGTTTTTTCCATACGCAGCTAGGTTAAGGGCCTCATGCGCTGATCTGAGTCCGTTGTTTCTGTGTAGCGTAGGCATTTACGATAACCCAAGTTCAGGCCATAGGTCGAAACTTGGGTAGCAGGGATGAAATGAGGAGGCAATGAAACGAAGTGGAGGTGTTTTGCGAGCCGTCGTCGATGCTTCGTCTCTTCCATTCGTCGTTTCCTCAAGCTTGAACAGGTAGGTCTAAGCTTGAGTTACGACAAGTGATAGGCGGCGTGAAGTGGTGCAGCATAAAGAGGAGCTACTAGACCAATTCCAACGTTAACGGCACCTCCAACTGGGTCCTCCGAAACGCACCGGGCGTCATTCCAGTGTGCTGCTTAAACACTCGGTTGAGCGACGACTTTGAGTTAAACCCGCTTTCCATGCCCAAGGCCAATATGGTATACCCCTGCATGGTAGGATCTGTTAAGAGCTGCTTGAGATGTTCCACGCGATACGCATTCACGAAATCAGAGAATGATTGCTGCGCTTTCGAGTTGATTGTCTGTGATATGTTGTGGGTCGTCACATCCAGTTGCTTTGCCAAGTCATGGAGTGTCAAATCTGTATCTGTGTAAAGGTACTCGCTTCCAAAAAGCCGTGTGATCTTGTGCAAGATGTCGTGCATCTCCTCATCTTTCAAGGATGATGTTTGGTACTTAGGCTGTGCACATGCTGAAGACGCCGGCCGTACAGGCTGGGCTACCTGGTCATGTGTTTGTGGTATATGCTCCTGAAATTCAGCTAAGTGGTACTGCCTCATGCCCTTGTAGCAGAAGAAGAACAAGCATAGCGTCATCAACCCAAAGACGATAGAAAACGGGATATCGTCATCGTTGAAATAGCCAAAGTTGTAGAGCAAGAACGAGACGAGCGCGACGACGTTGAGGAGAAGCATCATCCATGTAAACATATACAGCCAATCCATACGCAGGACGTCGATGTAGGAGTACGTCTGCTCGATGCGGTGCCTGTAGAGCCTCAACCGACGCAAAAACCACGCGAGTGCAGAAGCATGAAAGAGCATGCCACCTTTGTAAAAAACATGATGGACAGGAGATCCATGTTCATATAAATGCCGTAAGGCCTCTGGGCTGTAGGAACTGAGGAATGTGAAGTCGACAATGATGAATAGTGTGAACACAACGGCATATGAACCGATCCACCACCACGCTTTTCGAAATGTATGCTGCTCATCGATGAGCAATAAAGAGTAGACAAGGTAGGCAGGAAACAGGTACGCACTCGCTAGGTTTTGAAAGCCAAAATTGATGGGCGTCAGGCCGACATTAATCCATATGTGAGACGCCAAGAATGCTGCGAATAATCCAATGGTTACTAAAAGCGCATAATCGGTGATCTGCTTCTTGCTTTGCCTGAGAATGGCAAGCGAAAAGAGGGCAAGGATAGCT
>CAYYHN010000046.1:0-12736 GCA_964471245.1 uncultured Rhodothermaceae bacterium
ATCAAACCCTGAGGCACTTGCACAGGAAGGCATTGACATCCTTCGCGATACGGGATTGCTCGCCGAAAACAACAGCGTCCGTTTCGCGCGCGCCGAAGTGCTGAAAGGCGGCTTCCCCATGCCGACCGTCAAGAATGAGACAGCGCTCCGTACCGTGCGCAGCATGATCTCAGGACGTGGCTATACGAACCTTACGACGCTCGGCATCCTCTCGGAAGAAGGCGTGTTCTTCCAACGCGATGTTGTGCTTCAGGTGTGGCGTCGCCTCCGAGGGATTGCACCAACCGAGGCATCAGACCGCGAGCCTGCCAAGCCCAAAAGGCAGAAACTCACAAAAGTTGCCGCTTAATTGGGGAGGCTATAGCAGCGCTAAGTATGTGACCCAAGTTTGGACCTCAGGTCTGAACTTGGGTTGAATGGGCGAGACGAAGAGACTAGGAAACGAAGTAGAAGCGTTTTCCTCCTCTTCTCTTCGTTTCATCGTCTCCTTAAGCGTGCGTCACGTATCTTCGGCCCCAATGATCGAAGGCCTCAGCCATATCACGCTCGTCGTCCGCGACCTCGACCGTATGACGGACTTCCTCACGTCGATCTTCGACGCGGAGGAGGTCTACGCGAGCGGCGATGCGACGTTTTCACTTTCGCGTGAGAAGTTCTTCGTGATCGGTGGCGTCTGGGTGGCCATCATGGAAGGTGATCCGCTGCTGACACGAACGTACAACCACATCGCTTTCAAGATTGCCCCATCTGACCTGCCCATGTACCGTGTACGTCTTGCAGCATTAGATGTAAGCGTGCGCGAAGGCCGCAGTCGGGTAGATGGCGAGGGCCAGTCGCTCTACTTCTACGACGACGACAACCACCTCTTCGAACTGCACACGGGTACGCTAACGGAACGGCTGGCGCGGTATTCGTAGCAAATGGGGAGGCTCCTTGCCACTGACAACCTTCACCGCATCCACGGCATCTTCCCTTTCCAACACAGCGAACGCTGCAACGGCTTGCCTTGCTAGCTTCTGTCGACGATCTTTGGTGAGCCATATCCCTTTTCTACCCACCAATATCTACGCTTCATGGCAGCAGCCCCCACACCGGACGCAGCCGCGCAAGACGCGCCGACCGGCCTCGTCAACCGTATCCTCGCTAGTATCGAACGCATTGGCAACAAGCTGCCAGACCCTTCGATGCTCTTCCTCATCTCGCTGATCATTGTTTGGATTCTCTCGGCGCTGCTGGCACCGTTTTCCTTTTCAGCGATAGACCCGCGTACCGGGAACCCAATCGAAGTCACGAACCTGCTTTCTGGCACAGCCTTTACGACGTTCCTCTCGCAGATGGTGACAATCTTTACGAGCTTCGCGCCGCTGGGCGTGGTGCTTGTCGCCATGCTGGGCGTCGGCGTGGCCGATGAGGCGGGCTACTTCAACACCAGCATCAAACTGCTCCTAAGCAAAACGTCGACGTTTCTGCTCACCCCTATGGTTGTGCTCGTTGGTCTGCTGAGCCACAGCGCCATCGATGCGGGCTACGTGCTGGTCATCCCACTGGGCGGCATCATCTTTCACGCGGCCGGACGGCACCCATTAGCAGGCATCGCCGCAGCGTTTGCAGGTGTTTCAGGTGGCTTCAGTGCCAACCCGTTGCCCTCGGCGCTCGATCCGCTGCTGCAAGGCTTTACGCAGCCGGCTGCACAGATCATCGACCCCGATGTGCTGGTCAACCCGCTGGGCAACTACTTCTTTACGGCCATCTCCAGCATCCTGATCATCAGCCTCGGCTGGTACATCACCGACCGCATCATCGAGCCGCGCCTCAACAAGAACACGCCGGTCGATGACGATGCGGAGGCGCAACCCGACATGGGCACCATCGACTCGACCGAGCGCAAGGCGTTCTGGTGGGCGACGGGTGTGATGGGCATCGGCTTCTTGGTACTCACCCTCAGCCTCCTCCCCGAAGACTCGGCTTTCCGCGATGCGAACGGCTCGCTGAACTCGTTCCAAGCGCCGATCATGCAGTCGATCGTGCCACTGATCTTCCTGCTCTTCTTGATTCCCGGCGTCGTCTACGGCTTCGTTTCGGGCAAATTCAAGAACTCGAAGGACATGGTCGACGCGATGACGAAGTCGATGCATGGCATGTCCTACTACATCGTGATGGCGTTCTTCTGTTCACTGTTCGTCTATGCGTTCGGGCAATCGAACATCGGCGCGCTGCTTGCTGTGCAAGGTGCGACGGTGCTGAAGACACTCGCCCTACCTGGCTCGGTCACCATCATTGGCATCGTCTTCCTGACGGCGTTCGTCAACCTGTTCGTCGGCTCCGCTTCGGCCAAGTGGGCCCTGCTCGCCCCGATCTTCGTGCCGATGCTGATGCAGGTCGGCATCTCGCCCGAACTGACGCAGGCCGCCTACCGCGTAGGTGACTCATCGTCGAACATCATCACGCCACTGATGCCGTACTTCCCGCTTGTGGTCGTCTACTGCCAGCGCCACGTCAAGAGCACGGGCATTGGCACGCTCACGTCGCTGATGATCCCCTACTCCATCGTCTTCCTCGTGGTGTGGACGCTGTTCCTCTTGCTCTACTGGACCGTCGGCATTCCGCTCGGCCTCGGTGCATTCTACAGCTACCCACCGCCGATGTAGGACAGGGTTACGCGAATGCGGATTCGCATTCATTCGCGAGCTAGAGTAGTACACACGATGGCGCTGGTGTAGGGCATTTTGCCTGACGCCAGCGCCATTTGAACATCAGCGTCGCTTATGGCTTGCACCGAAACCGTATTATCGATCAAGTTCCCTGAAGCAATAAGCAACTCACCGATGCCACCGCTACCAAAGATTATGTTCTGGATCTTGCTCACTACGGTGTTCTTGATACCTGTTACCGTATCGGAAATAGATCTTACGCAAACGGGAGAAGGAATTTTTTGGTCGGTAGCAACTCCCCCTTTAGTGCTGATCTCATTCGTACTACGTACCCACCCGAAAAAGAGCCTCGCGATTTTTGGGCTATCTTTGTCACTAGTATTGTCAGCCGGTGTTCTCTGGCTAACTTCAGAGATATATCTCGACTATAGTAGTTCAGCGGGACTGGGTTACTATGCCCTGTGGCTTATCCTTGGAGGGATCAATTCCCTTGTGGCTATTGTGTTGGGCATTGCGGCTTTTATCTTCAGAAAACCGCTACATCAAGAAATGTCGACTGACAAGTTCGTTCCGTCACCCCTTGCATCAAGCCCTATGCGAGACAATCCAAAGGCCAACAGCTAACAGCCAAAGACCCTAAAACAACAGATCACCACGTTGCCCAGCAGGTACGGATTGGGCATACCAGTTGGTTTCGCGGACAAAGTCGGTGTAGAGGTTGTATAGCTTAGCCGCACCGGGTGTCTCAGGCTGATAATGCTCGCGGAAAAACGAAGGCTGATAGTGCGGTGGGTGGTCTTCGGGATACTGCAACCAATTGAGTAGGTCGTGGCAATACGGCGTGATGGCGTAATGCTGCTCGACATATGGGCGAGCTTGCTGTGCCAATTCTATACGCCGCGCATGGTCAAGAATAGCAGCCTTCAGTTCATCGTATAGTGTTTCGGGGCGTACGTCGATGATCGGGCAGTTGTCAGGGTTGAACATGTGGCTGTGCGGCGTATAGCCATAACCCATGCTGCTCAGGACGACGCCACCCGTCGCCAGAAACTCGCGCTCTTGCCGCCCGCCTGGTGGACACAGCATCTGCCCGACGAGGATATCAGCGTTGGCATAGCGTTCGATGGCCTCTGTGTAGGGTAGGTTTTTGATGAGTTCGTAGGTGAACGGGATGCCTTCGGCTTTCAGGCGCTCCAAGACGGGCATCACGTACCGCGTCCCTTTAAACGCTCCGCTTGAAGGTGCATGCACAACCACTGGCACCTTGCGTTGCGTTGGGTTGTGGCGGAACGGCGTCAGATCCAGCGGCGGCCCGGCCCAGTAGTAGGGACGTAGTGCCAACTGACTGGTGCCAGGATGACTGCAAATGATGTCAGCGTACTTCTCAGCCATTCGCATATATTGCAGTTTGTCTATGGGCAGATCACCCGGCAAGTGGTACCCCGTTGGGTATTCAATGAGCGGTAGTCCATACATGGAAAACTCCTGTTCCATTGCAGGTACATACCGCACATCGCTACCCACGAAGAAGACCACGATGCGTTTGCCACGCCGCTTCAACTCTGCGAAGTCAGTAAAATCCCTCTTGAAGGAGCGCCACATGAAAAAGAACGTATCGCACTCGTCGATGGCACGCTCCCAGTAGTAGTTGGTCAGCGCTTTGTTGATGTGGTTGCGCACCTGCGCGGCTTCATTCTGGGTTGGAAACCAATCGGCATCCGGCAAATGGTCTTCAAGTACCACATCGATGCCTTCATTCGAGACGATTCGCTTGTGCATATCGACAACTGACATCGTCTCGTAGCCGAGCGCCTGAAATGCCCGTGCAAAGTCTTGTACTTGCGACGAGATATTGTGGACGCCAATAAAGATCTTACCCACAGGCGCTGAGCGCTCGCGTGGCAAGAAGCCAATCGATTGCAATCGGGCACGTTGTTCGGGCGAGGCGGGGCGACTTAGGGTTGCGACAGCCATAGCATCAAGCTGCATTGAGCAGCACTTTCAGGTTTTCGGTTAGGATGTGCAGTTGCCGTCCGCGGCGCTGCGCGATGGGGTGGTGCGGGTCCTGTTGCATCGCCAGCACATGGTAGTGTTGGGCTTGCTTAAGGTCGAACTGTACATACGCCAAGGATGCAGCGAGCGCTAGCACCTCGGGGTGAGTGGGGTTAAGGCTGAGACAGGCTTCAAGCTTTTCGTGTGCGGCGGTCAGATCACGACGGTCGAGGTCACAGTATGCCGCTTCGATTACATGTCGAAAACCTGCTTTTGGAAAAGAAGCGAAGAGGGTATCACACGCTGTCGCAAAGGCCAGTGCTTGTGTACGCCATGAAAATTTTGATGCGACAGAGGTAGCTTGTTGGTACCAACCTGTGCGGTCGGCTTGGTACGCAAAGGCCAGCACGTGCGCAATGGCAGCAGCGGAATCGAGTGTGGCAGGCATGGCCGCGGTAGCTTCGCTGAGCACGGTGTTAGCTCCAGCTGTATCTTGTGCGATGACAGGCACACCCGCTTGTCGTGCCCAAAGAAGCGCTTCGGGCACACGAAGCCATGCATTAGAATCGGATGCAGGATCGGGCACCAACGCAATAGCCCCACTCTCTAACAGAGCTGGATAAATGGCAGGACATATGTGTACGCGGTCAGCACAATTCAGTGTAGCGGCCTGTTCAAGTAAGGTTTCCCGCAATGGTCCTTCTCCTACAAACACGAGAACCAAGTCTTTGGGCAAGTGTGCGACTGCTTCGAGAGCAGCTTCAAGGTTGCGACCATAGACGAGCGGACCTGGAATCAGTACGGTGCAAGATGCACTAGGCCGTTCATCTGCTGAGGCCGTAGTATCGGCTAAAACCTCTTGCACAGGTACTGGCAGAATCGTCGTTGGTGTGGACAAACGAGCTTGAGGTAAACCGTAGCGCGTGACAAACGTATGGCTGAGCGCCTCGGAGGTGGCCCATACGGCATCGCAGAACCGCAACAGGTACGATTCGATCCGTGTCCATGCGGCTGCTTGTTCAACATCACATGAAGGCCGGTCGGCTGCCAACTCATCGATCGCATAAACGAGGTAGCTGCCATGCTGATCGGCGTGCCATGCGGCTACTGCAAGACTCGGCAGGTCCCCCGCAATGACGACCTCGACGGAAGTGTCAGGTAAGCTAGCATAGGTACGTGCAAACGTAGGGAAAAAGATGGGCCAATCGTAGTTCGTCAACGCATGGCGCGACCGACCTGCATAGCTCGTACGTTCCGGCATCTGGGGTGGCTCGTCGGCAGGCGGTGGTGTAGTGTATTCAGAGACGGTCCAACCGTGTTGGCGGGCCATCGCGATATAGCATACGAGGTGCCGCGGCATGGTAGCATGCTGGGTCAGCACCCGCATGCGACGGGGTGAATGTGGAACTTCAGCCATCAGATTGTATGGGTTCAGGCGGCGATGCGGTTGGAAGCAAGTGAAGCAAGAAGCATGTTGACATCGGTGTGCTCGGGCCAGAGTTGGGCTACAGCTTCGGCCGAGACCTTCGCTTCAGCGTGCTGCCCCGTGGCCAGTAGCTCCTGCGCTTCGCGAACGATACCGTGCAACACGGATTTACTGGGGCGACTGCTCATTCCCCTAATAGTATCGAGAAGACGCGGGCCTTCCTCCGCCCAACACAAGGCACCTCGCTGGGCTGTCGCTCGTGGTACTGATGCGGGCTGCTTTCGCACGAACGCCATCAACGCGGTACGTATCGATTCAGCATCGTGCAAGGGCATACAACAGCCGATGTCTGGATGCATGATGTAGCGCATCGCCTCAGGCGAGGGGCGCGTTAGGATGGGTACGCCCGCAGATACGGCATCCAACAGGAAAGCAGACGCACTGTTTTGCTCCACAGGATCGGAGCTACCGGGTACGATGACGCCATCGGTAGCCGCTAAAATGGGAGCAAGATCATCGGGAAAGAAACCCACTTGTCCAGTCAAACCAGTCTGCTGTAAGTGTTCTTGTACCTCAGGATGCTGCTCAGCTTGGGCAGGCAAGGCGAGCACGAGATGTGGCATCGCGAGCCGTTGCATAGCAGTTAGGAGTTGGCATAACCATGGCGCATCGTCTCCTGCACCATGCACAGCTAATAGGAGGCGTGCTGTATCAACACCAAGATATTCACGCCGAGCGGCACTATGCTGCACACCACGTGGTGCATCTAAGATGACTTCAGGGCGTGCGATGCTATAACTCGCCTTCATCCAACTCGCATGGCTGATGCTGGCGGTCATTACCACGTCTGCAAAAGACAAGAGCACACGTTCGGCTGCACGCAGTGCATATTGTTGCGGCACACTCAGTTGCCGCGAAGCAGTATAGGTCTCCGTCACATCGTAGACCAAGTAGGCGTCGTAGCACTGTGCGGCGATGGCAGCCGCTGCTAAGGTCGGCAGATCTTGCGCGATGTATACCGACGACGGGTGCGCCAAGGCTGCAGCTAAACAAGCGGCATGTTCTGGTAGTTCAGCAGACCAGTCGCGACGTAGATCGATCGGCAGAAAGTCAGCATCAGATCGAAAGGAAGTCGTAGAAAAAGGTACTTGGATACTCAAAACACCTGGTATTGCAGGCACCTCTACATCTTGGTTTACTACAAGTGTGACGGCGCAACCTGCTTCGGCAAGCGTTTGTGCCATATGCTGCGTGCGGCGATCCGGAGCAGTACCCGCCGTAAGCAAGGTAACCGGTGTCCGTTCAGCAGAATCAGGTGCTGCGTGTTCGTAAGCCATGGGCGTCAATTGAATAAAGTAGCCAGTTGGTTAGGCGAACCGATGCTGTGAAACAGATCGTAAGGGTTGGCGCGTTTGGCGTGCAGCTTCCTGCCGCCGTCGCCTTTCGGCACGTTGCGCGGCTCTTTCGAGCTTCAGCGCTAGAGACCAGTTCGGGTGCTTGACCAAACATGCAGCGGCTTCCTGCTTCGCCACGCGGTAGTTCTGCTGCTGCAACGCGGCAAAACCAGCTTCCAAGCGCACTATTTGCTGTGCCAGCGGCGTACTTCGATATAGGTTCTCATAGATCGCCACCAGCTTCGGCGCTTCGGCCTCCCAGACATAACGTGTACTGATGGCTTCACAATTTGAGCGCCACGCCGCACGGTTTGGTGACGCAAAGAAGGCATCAACTGCTTGGGCAATGTCTTCTGGTGTATGCATCGGGTGAGTCATCCCAATTCCCTGTCCACTCACGAAGCGACTCAGTTCGGGTGCTTCGTTCGCCAAAATGGGCAGTCCTGCCACCATGAATTCAAACAGCTTGTTTGGCGTGCAGAAGTACCCATTAAGTTCGGCAAAGGGATAAGGAATGATGCCAACGTCTGCTGCTGCTGAATATCGCATCAGTTCATGCTGTGGTACCTTGGGATGGAAGAACACCCGACGATTCAAAAGCCCTAAATCAGCAGCACGTGAGCGTAATCCTTTTTCGAGATGACCATATCCGAGCAACACGAGCACCACATCATCTCGCGTCATCTCTCCCATCGCTTCCACCATTTTGTGAAGGTTACGCCCTACCGAGAAGCTACCCTGAAAAAGAAGCACCTGTTGCTCCAATGAAAACCCAAAGTACTCCCGCAATACATCAGTGCGTGGAATAGGCATATCCGAGACAGCCGGGCAATTGAGGATGACCTCAGGCTTAGGAACACGATGCCGAGCGCTCATCACTTCTGCTATTGATTGATTCACGGTAATCACCTGATCAGTGAAGCCAATAAGGCGTTCTTCGGCTTGCTGCAGTACCTGCTTTTTCTGGAGATCATACATGTGCATATCGGGCTGCAATTCGTGCGAATCGTATACGACATAGCTCCCATATCGTATGCCTGCAATGCACGCCGCTGGCAGTTGCTTGAGGTCATGCCCCGTGTAGATAGCCGCTGGATGCGCTAGTGCTGCCGCCAGAAAGTGATTATGGCTAAACAGTAGTTCGCGCCAATCAACCCGGAGAGGTTCAGGAATCCACGACTGTGTCCAGTCAAACGGCGGGGGCTCTTCATTGTAGTAATCAACCCGTACGATGGACACATCTGGGTACGAATCTTCGTCGCGATGGGTGCTGCCTTCAGGCACCGGCCCACCAATAACCGTCACGGAGAAGCCTGCTCCAATGAGTGAACGCGCTTGGTCTAAGACGCGGCGATCGATGCGACCGCCCCAGTCCATCATTACGATGGAACGCGGATCAATCGGCGTGGTCAAGGCATGAGTATGCATGTTGTAAGGTTGCATCAGGTATCGTCATTACTTGGCGTTCAAACCGATTACGGCTCGGCCATTCAGCATTCGTGTTCGCGGTACTGTTGTTGGGTAGCCGCTAAGTCAACACGACATCTCGTAATTCAAGCAAGCGCTCAAATGCTTCCGTGTGATCTGGCTTCACCTTAAGAATGGAGCGGTATTGTGCAATCGCATCGCTGTAACGCCCCTGCTGCTGCGCATGCGATGCACGTAAGAGCGCGACCTCATCCGAAGCATCCGACCAGTGTGTCGAGACCGTCGTCAGCAGCGCCTCCATCTCTTGTGTATTTCCGACATTTGCAGCCATGCGTGCGCGCTCCATGTGGGCCACATACTGTGCTTGCGGCATCCGATTTCCCAGGGAAATGTACCCTTGCATGAGTGTTGCCGATTCAGCCCCCCACGTGTACCGCGCGCTTAACGACTGAACTTGGGTGCGCCACGTAGCGAACTCAGCATGGCCAAAACAGGCATCGATGGCTGCCGCGATATCGGCAGGGGTACGCATCGGATGGTTGAGGCCGATGCCTTGGCCACCGACAAAACGATTGAGTTCGGGCGAGTCGTTCGCGAGGATTGGCAAGCCCGCCACGATGAACTCGAACAGCTTATTCGGCGTGCAGAAATACGTGTTCAGGTCGATATGTGGATACGGGATAATGCCCACATCCGCTGCCGCCGTGCACGCCAGCAGCTCGTGCTGGGCCACCTTGGGGTGGAAAAACACCCGCGAGCCAAGCAGGTTCAGACGACGCGCCTCAGCTTGCATCTGCTCTTGAAGGCCGCCACTCCCCATACAGACCAGCACTACGTCCTCGCGCGTCACCAACCGCATCGCCGTCACAAGTTCGACGAGGTTGCGGTTGATGTTGAAGTTGCCTTGGAACATAAGAATGCGCTGGTCCGAAGGCAGGCCGAGTCGGCTCCGCAAGTTAGGATCGGGCGCGACGGGCAACGAACGACCATGCATGTCTGGACAATTGAGGACGACCTGCGGCACTTTAATTGGATACCGGCTCGCCATCACATTCGCAATCGACGTGTTGACCGTGATAAAATGGTCGACCAGCGGGAAGAGTCGCTCCTCGACTTCGCGCAGTTGATAGATCGTTTCAATCGGAAAGAATTGCCGTTCCGGATACAGTTCGTGCGCATCGTAAACGAGGTACGCCCCGGCATAACTCGCGGCGACCGCAGCAGCTGACAACTGCGGTAGGTCGTGCGCTACATACACGCTTGCCGGATGCGCCAACGCCGCCTCTACAAAATGGGCATGGAGTTTAAACATCTCCATCCAATTCCGGCGCAAGACCTCAGGCAGCTTGGGATCATCAAAACGCGGCACACGCACCGTACGCGCCGTATTCAGGCGCACAATACGGACATCCGGGTAGATTTCTTCGGCAGGATTCGGATGGCGCGGCATCTTGGGCCCCGCAATAACCGTAACCTCCGCCCCCATACCATTGAGGGTACGGGCTTGATCTAAAACGCGGCGATCAATCAGCGAGTCGGCCACCAACATCGTGATAGGCAACCGGGGCTCTGGCGTGTGTGCCACCGTGGCATCTGGCGCTTGCATAGCAACTAAAGCGATAGGTCAAACTTCGGCCTATCTCATGCAAGTCAACAAGCATACCAAAGGGTTAGCGTCGCCAAGTTTGGCTTGATGGCCTTGGAATTGAATCGAGGAGACGAAGTGAGGTTGTTTCCCTGTCGTATACCCCACATCGATTCCCCGTCGCATCTCCCTTAGCCCTTGCTCCCATGCACCCTCACGCCCATACCCAACCGAACTCCCAGACGCTTCATATTGGCGCGACAGCAAAATCGTATATTTGGCGCGAATACGACAAAACGGTGTCGCACGCTGATACCGTCACCCTTTTTTGACACGAAAAGCTCGATATACGATGGCACTCGAACGTACCCTTACGATCCTCAAGCCGGACTGCGTCCGCAAAAACCTTATTGGCGAAGTCACCCGCCGCATCCAAGAAGCAGGCTTCAAGATTGTTGCGATGAAGCTGGTGCAACTCACGAAGAAAGAGGCCGAAGGCTTCTACGCCGTGCACCGCGAGCGCCCCTTCTTCGGCGAACTGACCGACTTTATGTCGAGCGGCCCCTGCGTCCCGATGGTGCTGTTGAAAGACAACGCCATCGCCGACTTCCGCACGCTGATTGGCGCTACGAACCCCGCCGAAGCTGCTGAAGGCACCATCCGCAAGGACTTCGCTGATTCGGTAGGCGAGAACATCGTGCACGGCTCCGACTCTGTCGAGAACGGCAAGATCGAGTCGAACTACTTCTTTGCTGAGCACGAGATCGTAGCCAACAGCTAAGCGCTCGCATCGCTCAACCGCTACAAGCGTACATGCAGGATCCGAATCACCGGGTGCAGCGTGTACGCTTTTTCTTTTGTACACAGCGCAGGTACGCTCATGGCATGGATTGACATTATTGACGAAACGGAGGCCGAGGGCGAACTCAAGGCTGTTTATGACGAGATTATCGCGGCGCGGGGCAAGATGTCGAACATCATGCGCGTGCACAGCTTACATCCGAAGGCGATGCAGGCCCACATGGACCTCTACCTGAAAATCCTCTTCGGAAAGTCGAAGCTGAGACGCGCCGAGCGCGAACTCATCGCCACTGTCGTCTCAGCGACGAACGGCTGCCCCTATTGTGTGAATCATCACGCCGAGGCACTCAACTTCTACTGGAAGGACGATGCCAAAGTGCAGCAGGTCATGGCCGACCACACCCGCGTTGCCTTGCCCCCACGCCAACGCGCTATGCTTGACTACGCCATCAAGCTCACCAAAGCGCCCGCCTCCGTTACGGAAGCCGATGTAGAGGCACTCCGCGCTGCTGGGTTCACCGATAAAGACATCCTCGACATCAACCTCATCACCTCGTATTTCAACTTCGTTAACCGCATTGCGGAAGGTCTGGGCGTGGCGTTTTCCGAGGAGGAAATGTCGGGGTATAAGTATTGAGGATGGGCATGTAGATGGTTGGGCGTTTGGGCGGTTTATGGAGAATGGGCCAGATCTAGCGTAGCAGGATCATGGTTTGGGTTGCTTGGAAAGGGGTGCTGTTGGCTGCCTGCGCTTCGAGGCGAACAAGGTAGACACCACTGGCCATGTCACCTGCATCCCAAGTATGCTGATGCTGCCCCGGCGCTTGCGTGCCTTCGTACAGCACGGCTACGCGCTGCCCCAACGTATTGTAAACGGTGAGGCGTATGGTGCTGACCGCAGGCACGTCGTACCGAATGGTGGTTTGCGGGTTAAAGGGGTTGGGATAGTTGCCCTGTAGCGCAAAGGAGCGAGGCAATGCGTCGTGCTCCGTGGCAACGCCACTGACGATCTCTACGTTTGCCGTGGTTTCCAGAAAGAGCGCGTCCTCCCGAATCGTGACGGTGTAGCTGCCTAGCATATCACCTGCGGTGTACAATCCGTTTTCATCGATGGTACCGCCCGTTGCATCCCAAACCGGCGTATAGGCAAACGGCTGCCCAGCTTGGTCCTCTCCTGCGGCGACGAATTGCACGGTCTCACCTTTGGTCAGTTCAACGGTTTCAGGAGCAAGCACAAGACGCGCAAGGAACGGCACCGTACTGAGAGCCGAGAGGTCGACAACGTCTGATGTTGTTCGTTGAATGGCCCCGTCGTCGTAGGTGATTTGCACGCCGTAGAGCACCGAAGCGAGTGCAGGCGATGTCCCTCCGTAGACACCATCCTCGGCGGCTCCGTCGTTATGCTGACCGTCATCGACCAAGTCCACAACCACCGTGGGCGCATCGCCGGAGGCAAACG
>CAYYHN010000047.1:0-12331 GCA_964471245.1 uncultured Rhodothermaceae bacterium
ATTACTACCGCCAAGCGTCCGTCGCAGAGGGGCTGACGATGCCCCCGGTCGGGATGGCACTCGATCCTGTGATTATCGCGGTGCGTACGGCCTCTGTAACTCTGTTCGACCACCTTTACTACTTGCTGCGGCTGACGGTGGCAGGATTGGCTTTGGGTGTACCACTCTACCTGCTTGGTTTGGTGATTCGGTGGCGGAGTCTCACCGACCGGACACGCCGTGTCGAGTTTCGGAGCAAGGTGTTGAATGCGTTTTTTGCGGTAGGCATTAGTACAGCCGCCGTGATGGGGTATGCCGGGCTACAAGTTGTGACGGGTGAAAATGAGCGTGCCGTGCAGTCGTGGTTGCAGCAACATCTGAAGCGTGTGGAGCAGACACTGGCCTTGGATGCGCAGCCAAACGAACGCCCGTACCGCGTCCTCGAACGCACCGACGTCGATTCGCTCTCTGCACGCGTTGGCCTCGATCTTAATATCTACCGCGATATGCAGTTGGAGCGGTCCAGCCACCCACGTCTTGTCCGCGAACGCCTGATTGACCAGCGGTTGCCCATCGAGGCGTTTGATATGCTGAATTTCCAAGGCTTCAAGTTTACTACGACCGAAGAAAACGTAGGGACGTTCACGTATACGGCAGGCTTCCGGGCTTTCACCGACGAAGAAGGGGCCGTCCGGTACATCGTTTCGGTGCCAACGTTGCCTGAGCAAGAGCGTATCGAGGAAGAACGCTCGCGCACAGTGGCTTACCTCTTTGGTTCGCTGCTCGTGTTGGTACTGATTGTCATGGCCACGGCCAGTTTCATCGCAGCTCGCCTGACGCGACCGATCACCCAGCTCCGCGATGGACTTGATGCGGTTGCGGAAGGGAATTATACACATATTCCGCCTATTCGCTCGCGCGATGAGGTTGGCGAACTCGTGGATTCGTTCAACGCGATGCAAGGGCAGTTGGTAGAAAGCCGCAGCAAGCTTGCCCAGCAAGAACGCCAGTTAGCTTGGCGCGAAATGGCACGGCAAGTCGCGCACGAGATCAAGAATCCGCTCACGCCGATGAAGCTGTCCATACAGCACATGCAGCGGGCGTTCGAGCGTGTACGCAGCCGAGGCGATGCCCGCGAGATTGAGAAGTTCTCGACGCTGTTCGGCCGGATTACATCGGCACTGATCGAGCAGACGGATGCGCTTGCGCGCATCGCGAACGAGTTCTCATCCTTCGCTCGGATGCCGCAACGCGTCCTCGAAGAACTCGACCTCAATGCCGTCGTGGGTGAAGCCGTGGCACTCATGCAGGAAGAGGCGCACACGGACATCGACGTGCAGCGCCATCCTGAACCGCTCATGTTGCGCGCTGACCGCGAGGAACTGCGGCGTATCTACATCAACCTCATCAAAAACGCCATCCAGGCCATTCCCGAAGGCCGTCGCGGCCGTGTGACGGTGACGACAGCACGTTGGCAAGGCCCCGAGACCGATGGCGACGAAGCCACGGTATGGGCACATAGTACCGTCACCGATAACGGTAGCGGCATCCCGCCTGAACTGCGCGCTAAGATCTTCGAACCCAACTTTTCGACCAAGACAAGTGGTACCGGGCTCGGCCTTGCCATCGTCAAGAAAGGCATCACCGATCTGCATGGCGAAATCGACTTCCAGACGGAACAGAACGTAGGTACGACGTTCGCCATTCGTTTACCGCTGGCCGCTGACGAATCTGGCTGAGTTGGCTTGAATCTTGGCCGCCGTTCTTCGAAATTCGTCACGTTCATAGTTATAGGCAGAGCGCTAAACACGTGCTCTAGGTAAAAATGAGTCAGCGAATTTCGTGGGGGGATTCAAGGTCGTTGTTCCGGTTGTATAAGCGCATTGCAAAGGATAGCTCAGATCAATACCGCCGTTTCGGTCGGTATTGATATAGCTTAAGGTTGTGAGCTTGAAAGCGCCAACATTTACTATGCAAGTAAAGAATGCCAAAGCACTGTTCAAGCATTGCCTACTGCTAATTACAGGTGTTCACCTCGTTATGATTGTGCCTTCGATAATCTATGATCAGCTCGTCTTCTGGCCTCATATCGAACAACTTGAACAACATGATGAATCGTATGGGTTGATCTATTTCGTTTCTCCAACGAATATCATCTACTCTACACATTTTATCATAAACATAGCAGTAATTCCCCTTTTGCTTGCTGGCCTAGCTATTGGTCATTTTCGAAAAGAGAAGGGGTTTACTTTCGGGCGGTACACGGCGTCTATGCTTGGGGCTGTGTTTTTAGGAACAACCGCTTGGTGTATAATCTGGCTCATCGGGACTCATATGGAGGTTGTCCCAAGCAGAGGGGTTGTCGTATTTATGCTTTTGCAACTCGGTGTTCAGGGCTTAGCAGTACTGCTAGCGACAACCATTCTATTTTTTCGTTGTAGATGAGAGGCCTCCCTAACGATTGCTGTGGCTAGGTTTTTGGACTAAGGTGCGCTTTTAGGTCAACAAGAGTGATGTCCGCAAGGGGCGTACGACCCCACAATTGCCGACAGCCACGTTCGTTGGCGACTCGAATTGCAGCGCCGTTAACCGCATAGGTGGAAGTGGTTTACAACTCTAACGTCAGCCCCTCGTAGGCGGCGTGGCATGCGATGTTTGGTGCATGCGTCGAGAAGAACGTACGGGCGTGGGCTTCCATCGACGAGACTTCGTCGTCGGTGCGGTCGGGGTCGTGGTGGAAGAAGGCGAGCATCCCAACTTGAGCATCGGCGGCGAGTTGGCAGACGTGGTCGAGGACGCTATGCCCCCAGCCTCGCTTCATAGGCATGTCTGCCGGGACGTACTGGGCGTCGTGGATGAGGACGTCGGCACCAGTGCAAAACGCCACAAGGTCTTCGTAGCTTGTGGGGCCAGACTCAGCGGGGTGCAATTCATTATCCGGGATGTAGACGACTGTATGATCGTCTTGCTCGATGCGGAAACCATAGCAGAGGCCCGGGTGGTTGTTGCGAATGCGCGTGATGCGGATGTCGTGTGGAGCGAGATAATCCGAGATGTCATCGGAGCAGAAGACGACCTCAGCAGGCAATTTGTCGAACACCATGGGAAAATACGTGCCGTCCATCGTGGCCATAAGACGCTGCTTCCATTGGGGCTCTTGTAGCAAGACCGTGACGCGGTGCTCGTCGTAGTAAATCGGGGGAAAGAAAGGAAAGCCTTGGATGTGATCCCAGTGGATGTGGGAGAGCAGGACGATGGCGTGACGCGGTTCTTGGAGCAGCAGTTTTCCGAGTTCACGGATGCCTGAACCCGCATCAAGAATGAGAATATCCTCGGTTCCAATATCGACGCTCACGCACGACGTGTTACCGCCATAACACATGGTTGCCGGGCCTGGTGCCGGAATCGAACCGCGTACTCCCCAGAATCGAATCGTCATGGTCGACGTTGCGCGTGAGTCTGAATTGGGCGACGTGTCTCCGGTGCCCGTGCGGCACGAAAGAAAGGAAGAACAGCGATGAGAAGCAACTGGCCTTTTGATGGATGCTGCCAAGCTCCGGGGTGTGAAGTTATCCAAATAGGTACAGAGAAGTGCCCTGAAACACTGTAACGCATACAGCACATGTGGCTACCCAAGCGCACTTGTCTCACGTGCTGCTATATAGTTATGGTGCTGCATACGGCTCGCTTCGTTTGTTGTGTTTGGCTTGTGCTCGCCGCAGTCAATCCGCTTGCGTTCGCACAGGTGCCACCGGATTGGCAAGCCGATTGGTCTACCGATTGGACCAAACGCACGATTTCGCTCGACGAACTCGAGGTCAATATCCCCCGCGATGCCATCCCGTCCATTGATGCACCACAGTTTGTGGGGATTGCCGATGCACGGCAGTGGCTCGCTGCGAAAGAGCCCGTCATCGTGCTGGTCATTGGCGACGAAGCACGTGCGTATCCGCTTCAAATCCTGACGTGGCACGAGATCGTGAACGACCGGATCGGCGATCGCTATGTGGCTGTCACCTTTTGCCCACTATGTTACAGCGCCATCGCGTTTGACCGTACCGTAGACGGTCGCATCCTTGATTTTGGCGTCTCGGGCATGTTACGCCATTCGGACCTCGTCATGTTCGATCGGCAGACGCACACGTTGTGGCAGCAGCTTTCTGGCAAAGGCATCGTCGGTACGCAAGTTGGGACTACGCTCAAGCAGCTTCCGGCTCAGTTGATCGCTTTTGAACAATTCTGGATGGCATACCCGACGGGAGTGGTGCTCTCCCGCGAGACCGGGCATGTGCGCGACTACGGTCGAAATCCCTACAGCGGCTACGATGACGTGAGCAAGCGGCCATGGGCTTTTCGAGGCGAACACGACGGGCGTTTGCCGCCGATGGAAAAGGTTGTTGCCGTCAGCTTGCCGAGCGGCGACAAAGCCTATCCGCATCGCCTCACCCGCCGCGAACGTGTCGTGCACGATGCCATTGGCGCGCAGCCCCTCGTGGTCTTCCACACTGATGGTGCCGTCTCGGCCCTCGACCGAGGCCGCATCGCTGCTTCCCGCGAGGTTGGTTCGACAGGTGTCTTCGACCCGCGCCTCGACGGCACCCAGCATACGTTTCGCTACCGCCGAGGCCAGTTTCGCGACGAGCAGACGGGCAGCACATGGGACATCACCGGCCGTGCCATTCGAGGACCACTGGAAGGTCGCCAGCTAACCCGTCTTGCACATGGGGATTACTTCGCCTTCGCATGGTTCGTCTTCAAGCCCGACACCGAACTGTATTCTGACCGCTAACTCAACCGACTTCCAAAACTATGAAGCATCTCTTCCCAATGCTTTTGGTTGCTGCCCTGCTCGTTGGGTGCAGCAGTGATGATCCTACCGGGTTCGAGGCCATCGACGAGGATGAGGCTTCCTGCCAAATCGATCCGGATGCCCTCCAGTTTGGCGGGGTACCCAAGGATGGCATCCCGGCGCTCACCAATCCGATCATGACCGATGCTTCCGGAGCCACATACCTCGCTGAGAACAATCGCGTCATAGGGCTCGTCGTCGATGGGCAGCCAATCGCTATTCCGCACAACATCCTGTGGGCGCACGAGATTGTGAACCTGACGGCTGGGAGCGAAACATTAGCCATCACCTATTGCCCGCTGACGGGGTCGAGCATGGCATTTGATCGCTCCGTGGTCGGCGGCGCAGAGTTTGGCGTTTCGGGTCTGCTGTTTCAAAACAACCTCGTCATGTACGACCGCAACACCGACGAGACGTTGTGGCCGCAGATGCTTTCCGAAGGCGGTTGTGGTGTACGTAGTGGCGCCGCGCTCCCATTCCGCAACGTGATTGAGATGACGTGGGACGCATGGCAGGAGCGCCATCCAGATACCGAGGTGATTTCCTCGCGCACCGGGCATACGCGCAACTACACGACCAATGGCTACCCGTATGGCGACTACGAACGCATCGATAACGACCGTCTGCTTTTTCCTATGCGCATCGATGATACACGTCCGCCTAAAGAGCGCCTGCTAGGCATACCCGGCCAGCATGGCGGCGTGGCGTTTCCTTTCAGCGAATTGGATGCTACTGGCGGCCCGTTTAACGCTGTCGAACACACGGTTGATGGTCGCGAGGTCGTTGTCTTTTGGGATCGAGTGGCGGCCAGTGCGATGGCCTATGTGCGGCCCGCCAGCGTTTCGTTTTCCGTCGAGAACGGTCGCATTGTCGATAGCGCTACGGGTTCCGTCTGGGATGTGACGGGGATTGCCGTCGAAGGAGCACAGGCAGGCATGTCCTTGGTACCGATTGATGAGGCGTATGTAGCATTCTGGTTTGCATGGGCGGCCTTCCATGAAGGTACCACGCTCTGGACCCACACTTCGTCATGAGGCGCGCGTGGTGGATCGGTGTGCTGGCACTGTGGTGCAGCATGCCATCGAGCATCCTTGCGCAATGGACTGAGCCACCGGGAAGCGGTTGGTTGAATGTCGCCCTCATTCATCACGACACCCGCCGTACCTTCGATGCAAGCGGCCGGGTAGCGTCCTTGTTTAATGAGGACGGGCGCTCGATTACTACATCTCTCTACCTGACGGGCGTCTACGGTGTCGTCCATGGTATCGATGTTTGGGTACAGTGGCCTGTGCATCGGCTGCAATTTGATGATGTCGTAGAGCAGCGTCGAAGCGTGGGGTCGGGAGATCCTCGGTTCCATGTACGACTTGGACCAACATTGTTTGGGTGGAAGCCAAGGCCTATCGCACTCCGTAGCGGCGTTAAGCTTGCAGTTGGTGACTTTCCAATTGATGCGGAAGTCGTGCCGCTCACCGAGGGACAAGTTGATGTCGAGACCCTGTTGGAACTGGGGCATACGTTTGGTAGCCAAGCGTTGTACATCAACGGATGGATTGGGTACCGTTGGCGTTTCCTCAATGCCGCTGCCAATCGCACACCCGGGGACGAGTGGTTTGTATATGCTAACCTTGGTGGGGCATGGCGCAGAGTGCAGTGGCGGATCGCAACAGAAGGGCTACGCGGACGTGCGCCCTTGTTTGACTTTAGTGGCTTGACGTTGGCGGTTCCATCTGATCGGCGACGATTCTGGCAAATACAGCCTGGACTTGGTTGGCGACTTGGATCTGGAGTGGCAGAGGCTTCGGTACGGATTCCGCTGCAGGGACAAAACCTGCCAGCAGGACCAGCCTTTATGCTAAGCTATTTCATGCGTTGGGCACGCTGATCGGCTTATGGGGCCTCGAGGAGCAGTGATTCCATAAAAATAGCACAGACATCATCACTTGCCGGAACGCGTTTGGTTAGCTGGTGTTGGGTCAGTAGCTTCAAACATTTACCGACAGATCTGCCTTCTATCAGCTTATGCCTTTGCTCGATGCTGCCACCGTGCGTGCACTTGCGTTAGCGTTGAACGAGTCATCCGATTGGCGCCGTAACAGTATGGCGTTTCTGGATGTACTGATGGCAACAGCCGAGGTGGCTGCTGCAGCACTTTGGCTTCGGGCCCGCTTGCTCCAGCCTTCTCCCGACGACCCGGATGCATATATCCTGCATACAAACCTGACTGGACAGTCTAGCCTTCAGCCTATTTTAGCATCTACACATGCTACGCTTCGGCATATTTGGCAAAAGGAAGTCCTCGATGCACCGCTAACTGATGCACGCATAGAGGCCTTGGGCTTGCTTTCTCAGGTAGAGTTAACCAGTGCATTCGTGTATCGACTAGGCAATGCTGGTGTTTTGGCCTTGATGCCTCTAGCATCCCTAGACCAAGCCAATTCCTTCGTTGATGAGTTGAAAACGTTAATGGCAGCCTACGGACGCATGCTAGAACAAGGCACTACGCTTGAGCATTTGCGTGCTGCACATGCAGTGCTTGAGCAGAAACAGGCCGACGCAATTCACCAAGCACAATTTCTCGGTCGTTTATTCGATGCATTGCCTTCCCGTGTCGCTGTCTTCGATGCCAACAGTCGCTTATGCTATGCTAATCCACTTCTTACAGCCAAGGCCGGGCAGTGGAGGGAACTCATAGGGCGGACTATTCTGGATATCGCAAAAGATTTAGAATGGTCGGTTCGCCGCGGAAGAGAACATGAGGCTGCGCTCCAACGTGCTTACCGCCAACGCAAACCTATCCACTTTGACGAAACCCTAATACTGCCTAGTGGTGAGGTACGTTACATCGAGCACAAGCTTGTTCCGTTGCTTGATGATCACGGAGCTATAACCTTCGTGTTGATGGTAGGCAATGATGTGACAGAGCGGAGGCATGTTGAACGCGCTTTGCGTGCCAATGAGGAGAAGTATAGCAACCTATTCCATCAGTCAATTGATGCGATTCTCCTTCATGATCTATCTGGGCGCATCACCGATGCAAATGCCCAAGCGCTCCATGCATTTGGCTATGACCTCGTCGAGTTATTGATGATGCGTATCGATGCGATGTATGCAGCAGACGATACCAATATAGATATTCGCGAGGCCTACAGTGCCTTGCGCGAGGGGCAGTCCACGCGGTTCGAGGTCATGTGTGAGCAGCGTGACGGGTCTGTGTTTCCGGCAGAGGTTGTTGCACGCTTAGTTAGTTCAGGTGGACGGCTCTTGATCCAGAGCATCATTCGGGACTTAACGGTGCATCGGAACGCTGAGCAGCAGTTGCAGCAGGCTCACGACCTCACACTGCACTCCAATCAAGTCAAGGAGCAGTTCATCGCTAACATCAGCCACGAGATGCGGACCCCGCTGAATGTGGTGCAGGGAATGACGCATTTGCTGCGCCAAGACGCGGAGACGCCCGAGCAGCGCCGCCAACTAGACGCCATCCACGCTGCTGCTGATGACTTACTTCAACTGATCAACCAAGTCCTCAGCCATGCCGAACTCGAAGCAGATGACCTCGTCTATTTAGCGGAACCGTTCGAATTGCGTCGGATCTATGAGTACTTGGCGCGACGCTTTAGACGAATCGCGGAAGCAAAAGGGCTACGTTTGATCGTAGATGTCGACGCGGACGTTCCGTCGCACCTTATTGGAGATGCTGATCGAATTAATCAAGTACTGCACCAACTGCTCAGCAATGCCGTGAAGTTTACCCAAGAAGGTAGTATTCAGATGGCTATTGAGGTTGCGGCGGCTGGCAGGGTCCGGTTTAGTGTAAGTGATACGGGAGTCGGCATTCCCCTAGACCAGCAGGAAACCGTATTTGATCGCTTCATTCAAGCTGATGGGGCTGATAGTCGGCCGTATGGTGGAGCTGGTCTCGGGCTTAGTTTGGTACGCACGCTCGTCACAGGAATGGGTGGCACGGTGGAGTTAGTTAGTACACAGGGGAAAGGCTCTAAATTCTCGGTACAACTTCCCCTTGCGGCCGCCACGCGTGCTTCACGTATGTGGGCATCTGTGGAAGCACGGAGCGTAAAGCGGCGTATCCTAGTGGTTGAAGACAATCTGCTGAACCAAGAAGTCGTTCGTCGGATGTTACAGCAGTGGGGCATGCAGGTACACACGGCCGCTACAGGTGAAGAGGCGCTAGCGTTTCTTGCCGACCATACAGTCGACCTCGTGTTGTTGGATTTGCAGATGCCCGGTATGGATGGCTACATGACGGCGCGTCAGATTCGTGCTACGATTGAAGCGTCGGCCGAAGTGTTGCCCGTGTTGGCCGTTTCTGCTTCGGCATTAGAAAGGCGGCGCAAGAAATTGGCAGAGGCGGGGATGAATGGCTATCTCACGAAACCATTTGGTCCAGACGACCTCTGGGCATGTATCCAGCCTTGGTTAAACCTCACGGTGGCCGATAAACGTAGCGAAAAAACCATCTCAGAGGATGATTATCAGCACATCGACATGTCGCATATGCGGATGAATGCGTTTGGGAGCAATGCCTTTCTAAAGAAGGTGCTTGATATTTGCCTTCATCAAGTGCCTGATTTTGCCAAGCGGCTCCGTGCTGCTAAGCAAGACAAACGTTGGGAAGATGTCGCCTTTATTGCACATAAAATGAAGTCTACAACGGGTACAGTGGGCGCTGTGGCTTTGACCAAACGATTGCGCGCGTTAGAGTCGCTTTTGCAAAGGACACCTAATGCGCCTGAGTTACCGCTGCGCATCGACGAAATTCTACAAGATGCCGCTGCCGTGGTGGTTGAGTTGAAGCAAGAACGGCAACGGTATACATGAAAATAGGGGCCATCGCATTCATGCGGAACGTTTTGTGGAGAAGAACTTTTATGGTTGAATCTCTCAATCTGGTCGCTTGATACTAAATCTGATTCATAATCTCTAATCCGCGCCGATGCTACGAAGCGGATAGGAAAGCAAAAGCGTTTTAATCGTCGCAGCCCTTTAAGACGAGAGTCGAGGCTGCGAGTGCGAACTGGAGGACATAATGTATGCGTTGTTTGATTGTCGATGATGATGCATTATCGCGGACGGTAATCGAGCATTTCGTCGCGCAGCACGAAACGTTGACTCTTGCAGGTACATGCGAGAGTGCTATTGAAGCCGCCAACGTGATGCGCAAGACGGAAGTTGATTTGCTCTTTCTTGATGTGGAGATGCCGGGCATGACGGGACTGGAACTCCTCAAGAGCATGGAAGACCGCCCCCAAGTGGTCTTAGTGACAGCCAAAGAAGAGTACGCGATTGAAGCGTTTGATGTCGATGTAACCGATTATTTACTCAAGCCTGTCAGCTACGCACGCTTCCTGAAAGCTGTACAACGTGCGCAGAAAGCCTTTACCCCAACGCGGGAGGAGGCGACTGAAAATGATTACGTTTTTGTTAAAGCTGACGGCCGCCTGATTAAACTCCTACTACGCGAGATTCGCTGGATTGAAGCCCAAGGTGACTATATGCTCATCCATGCCGCTGACCAGCGGTATATGGTGCATGGGACGATGAAAAGCATGGAGAAGAAGCTACCCACCAATGATTTCGCGCGGGTGCACCGTTCCTACATTGTCCGGATCGATCAGATTGAGGATATCGAAGATGCCACCATCGTCATCGGCCGCGATGTGGTTCCGATCGGCGGATCCTACAAACGCCGCCTCCTCAAACGGCTACGTACCATCTGATGCCCCGCGCCGACGGGTTAGATGGTGTTACAAGTGGTCGGGGCCAACGTCGGGTGCATTGTCCACGACGGCGTGGAGCAACTGGGTAAGCAAGTGCTGTGCAAAGTTGTAGGTGCCTATTTGGCTGGTGTCTACAGACTCCGTCCCGAACACGAGTTCGATCCCACGGCGCTCCAATTGACGCGTCATCGAAAATGTTGGACACTGGCTACGTTCATTGATTTCGAAGATCGCGTCCTCGGCTTGGGCACAATCCATCAAGATAGCACCCATTGCCTGTGGAATATGCAGCGGTGTCAAGCCTGCATTGCGGAGCCCGTGGAAAGGCCGACTGATGATGAGCCTCGGATAGCGCTGCATTGCCCCCATCATGGCGTGTAATAGAGATGTGACGAGGTGTGTGTGCGTCAAGCGGTCCTCGTACAACCATTGGCGCACGACGAATGGGGCATGGCTCTGTGAGCCTAGCGGTAGGAACGCATCCGACGCAAAAATAAAATCAATTGCGTCGGGGAGGGGCGGGAGGTTGAGTGTGCCAGATTCATTCTGGTACGTACCGAGAACTCCCGCGTATACGGTGAGGTCGCCACGTAGTGCTGCTCGGCAAGCGGTGATCTCGTTGGCAAAAGCCTTAACTTCGGTCGTCGTGGTGGGATGGTGCTCAACGAGGCAGACTCGTTTCAGACCAGCTTGGCGTGCTGCTTCGAGTTGGGTATGCAGTATCGCCGGATTGGTGGACCAGCCTGAGCGAATATGCATGTCCTCAGTGATGAGGTACGACATAGGAGAGGAGGACATCAGCGTAGGGAAAAGTAAACTTACCAGCGCCTCAACTAGGAGGCAAGAACAACACACATCCCGTAAATCTGTAAACGACAAAAATATTAGATCTCTGGCAAGTAGACAGAGAATCTATACACTGCTTATGGGGCGTGCTATTTTGTGCACGCAGCACGGACGCTATAGCAGCGCTCGAATTAGTTAATGAAAGCCAGCTACATTGTAGTTGAGCACCGTGGCTATTTTTTGTTGACCATTGGCTATAGACTGTAGGCACGATTCGCATGTTTGCTCTAATCTATCCCATGCCATCAACCCATTCGATTATTTCTGTCACTGATGCAGGCACGCTCCATGTCGATTCTCGATAGCCGCTTGGTATTGGTCACGCGCGACAATGCTGCGCTTGCTGATTGGTTGCACGCCCGTGAGCCTGAGCTTGTGACACGTAGCCGAACAGCACAGGAGGTCACCAATGCCGACCTCGACTGGGCAGATGTGCTCATCGCAGCAGCTCCGCCCCCAAATGCCGAGGTAGCGCGGGTTGCGTGGGTGCACTCACCGTTTGCTGGCGTCGATGCGTGGTGGCAGGCCGGGCCTTGGCCGCATGGGACGATGCTCACGCGTACCGTAGGCGCGATGGGGCAACGCATTGGCGAGTACTGTGTGGCACGGGCACTAGCCGTATGTCAGCAGCTGCCGACGCTCGCAGTGCACCAAGCGGCGCAGCAGTGGGAAGCCGTGCCGCTCCGTCCGCTGGCTGGTAGCCGTGTCTTGGTCGTAGGGGTCGGTACCGTGGGGCAAGGCATTGGGCAGGCGTTTCATGCCTTAGGCTGCCATGTAGAAGGCGTGGCGCGAACAGCCACCCCACGCCCGCCGTTTGCTCGCATCTGGGCCGCCGACGAAGTGTCACGCGCAGCGGTTGGGCAAGATTGGCTCATTGTGGCGTTGCCACTGACGCCTGATACCGAAGGTTTCATCG
>CAYYHN010000048.1:0-12296 GCA_964471245.1 uncultured Rhodothermaceae bacterium
GGTTGTACCGAAGCGTGGGTGCTCACCGATAACGATAACTTACCTGCACAAGGGCTTTACGCTCACGCTGATGGCAAGCAAGAAGAAAGGCCGGTGATGTTTCTGTTTGATTTATCGACGACTTAAAAACTAAAGTTGAGCAGCCGCCCTTTCGACCTCAGGGACCCGGACAAATTCTCTCTAGCAAGGCGCGCGACGTCTCTAATTCTGTGAGCTGTGGACTTGTACCCACAGCGTAGAACACAGCCGAACACGGTACAACTCCATTATCTTCTTCTGGAAGAACCGTATTTACCATCCAGATCTGTGTATTCGTCTGGTATGAAGGTAGCTTAATGTCAATCGCCTCACTTAACGGGACCAAATCTCCGCTATTATTATGGAAGTAGTATTCTCTGGGGACAAAGAAGTACTTATCACGTGTCTTGAGGAGACCAGATTTAGGAATGTGAAGCACGCGTGTTGCTTTATGGATGAATAGCCCATGTTCATCTTGGTACTTGGGGATGTAACCATCTTCTTGTTCATAAAGCACCACAACCCAACCCGAGTAGCCTTCTGGGATCAAGTGAATCTCTTGCTCGACAACGCGACATCCTGTAAGGACGATAAACACCACAAGGAATAGTACCGTTATGAATCCTGTCAGTCGCATAAATAGTAGGTCTCATCTTGCAGAAATAACTGGCTGTCTCTTCACCGCCTACCTATATCATACGACGTTGAGAATGCAATGGTTTAAAAAAGCCATATATGAAGAAGCCTTACGATACGCCTGTTTGTAATTCTTCACTGCAACACAGGGACCACTTGCATCCGTAAGCGCGAAACCATAACCTTATGGCAGCATGTACCGAAACATGCTGCTCGGCGCAGAGAGCGCCGTTACATACGAACACAAGTGGAGAACTTGTCATGGCCGATTTCCAAACAGCGGTCTACATAGGCCGTTTCCAGCCGATCCATCGCGCGCACCTCGAATCCATCCGCCGCGCGCTCGACCATGCGGATCGCCTCATCCTCTTCGTCGGCTCGTCCAACCGCGTCTACACCGTCAAGAACCCGTGGACGTACGACGAACGCCGTACCCTCATCGCCAGCGCCCTCGCCGAGTACCTGCCTGACGGCCCCACCGCACTCGATCGCATCACGGTGCTGCCGCTGCGCGACTACATGTACAACGACTACAAGTGGGCCGCCGAGGTGTATGCTAAAGCCACGACGAATGGCGCGACCGAGGACCATAAGACCATGCTTGTCGGGTGCGACAAAGACGATTCGTCGTACTACCTCAAGATGTTTCCGCAGTGGCATTGGGAGCGCATCCCCTACCTCTACAACCTCGATGCGACGGACATCCGGCAGCGCCTCTTCGAAGCCGGAGGCCTCGAAGAAGACACCATCCAGCCCTCAACGCAAGCATTTGCCAACGACTGGATCGCCGCGCCGGAATCGAAGCTGCTGCGCGAAGCCTACGCCTACTACCGCGACTACCATGAGAAGTGGGCAAGCGCACCATTCGTGCCCGTATTCGTCACCGTGGATAGCATCGTGCTGAAGTCGGGTTGCGTGCTGCTCATCAAGCGGGGCTTCCATCCCGGCAAAGGGCGCTGGGCCCTCCCCGGCGGCTTCCTCGATCCGCACGAGAGCATCCGCGCCGCCGCCATCCGCGAACTCAAAGAAGAGACGCGCATCAAGGTGCCGCAGCGGGCACTCGATGGCAACATCCAAGACATCCGCGTCTTCGACCACCCGAAGCGATCGTTGCGGGGACGAACCATCACACATGTCCACCTGATCGACCTTGGCTACGGCCCACTCCCCAGCGTCAAAGCCGCCTCCGATGCCTCTGGCGCACATTGGGTCCCCCTGGCCGATGTCATGCAAATGGAGCACGCCTTCTTCGAGGACCACTACGATATCATCGTGAACATGGTCTCGAAGTACTGAGTGTGGGAGAATGGAGGCGTGGGAGAATGGGTGTGTGGGAGAATGGGGGCGTGTCTCTGAGAAACTCGAAGCGCAAGCATGGTAGATCGTAGACGGTGCATAGGAGATCGTAGGAGTGCACGGCGGTGCACCCTCTCACCTTATACCATGCCCCATACCCCGCGCTACAAGCCCCTTGCCCTTTGCCCCTTGCCCCTTGCCCCTTGCCCCTTGCCCCTTGCCCCTTGCCCTAAGTAAGCAACCTCTTTCCGCAGAGAGCGGAAACATCAACAACCGAACACTTTGGAGAAAAGTGATGAACAACAACGCGTTTACCAACCTGCTGCTACTAACCGACTCGTACAAACCGACGCACTGGAAGCAGTATCCGCCTGGCACCGAACAGGTGTATTCGTACTTCGAGTCTAGGGGTGGCGAAGACCCCGAGACGGTCTTTTTCGGCCTGCAATATGTACTCAAGCGCTACCTCGAAGGTGTTGTGGTGACGACGGAAGCCATCGACGAGGCCGAATCGTTTCTTGGCGCGCACCTTGGGCGGACGGATGCGTTTAACCGAGCCGGGTGGGAGCACATCGTACGCGAACATGGTGGGCGGCTGCCCGTGAAAATCCGCGCCGTACCCGAAGGCATGGTCGTGCCTACGCAGCATGTGCTGATGACCGTGGAAAACACCGACGCAGCCGTTCCATGGCTAACCAACTACCTCGAAACGCTACTCTCGCACGTCTGGTACCCAACGACGGTGGCGAGCAACTCGCGGTCCATCAAGCAGATCGTGGCCCAGTACCATGCGCAAAGCTCGGACGCGCCCCTGGCGAGCATCGACTTTCAGGTGCACGACTTCGGGTTTCGCGGGGTGTCGTCGGTCGAGACGGCGGGCTTAGGGGCCGCGGCGCATCTCGTCTCGTTCATGGGCACCGACACGCTGGCAGGCATCGTAGTGGCACGCGACTACTACGCCGAGCCCATGGCGGGTTTCTCGATCCCAGCATCGGAGCATTCGACGATGACCGCTTGGGGCCGCAACGGCGAGGCCGATGCGATGCGCAACATGCTCGCCCAATACCCGAGCGGCCTCATCGCCTGTGTGTCCGACTCGTACGACATCATACACGCCGTCCGTAATATCTGGGGTGGCACGCTCAAGGAGCAGGTGCTCGCCCGCGACGGCCGCCTCGTCGTCCGGCCCGACTCCGGCGACCCCGTGTTTACCACGCTTCGGGTCGTCGAGGCACTGTGGGAAGCCTTTGGCGGCGAGGTCAATAGCAAGGGCTTTCGCGTGCTGCACCCGGCCGTCCGTATGATCCAAGGCGATGGCGTCGGGCGTAAAAGCATCCGTGCAATCTTGCAGAACTTCATCGACCACGGCTTTTCGAGCGAGAACATCGCGTTCGGTTCGGGCGGACGACTGCTCCAGCGATTCAATCGCGACACATTTCGATTTGCCTTCAAGTGTTCGGCCCTTACCGTCAACGGTGAAGCACGCGATGTGCGAAAGTATCCGATGGAGTTTGATGCGGACGGCACCTATGCGCCCTCGTTCAAGGTGTCGAAGGCCGGACGCCTCGCCCTCGTGCGCCACGCCGACGGTACGTTCAGCACTGAACCCGAAGGTACGCCGGGCGATGTGCTGGCAACCGTCTTCGAGCACGGCGAAGTGACGAACACCCATACCTTCTCCGACATCCGACAGCGCGCAGCGCGCAGCGCTATAGCTTAATTTGCCACGAAGGCACTAAGACACAAAGATGTTGTCGTGTTTGGAAAAGACGAATGCATTGGGCCAGAAAGCCCATGCGTTGCGTCAGAAAGACCATGCGTTGACAGCGCAGACTGGAGGCGTCGTGCGAGATTTGGCCCAATGGCCCAACGATTGTTTCTATCGTCCGGCGCACCCTCCGGGGGTCATTCGCTTGCGGGCAATCCTTCCTCGTACTGCTGTATCTTTGTGCCTTAGTGTCTTTGTGGCCTAACCAATCCCAAACCCAAGTTCATGGACTACGCATGGTATGACTTTGTCGGCAACGTTGGCGTGGCGCTGATTATCGGCGCGTACTTGCTGCTGCAACTGGGACGGCTGCGCAGCGACAGTGCGGCTTGGTCGGTCGTGAACCTGCTTGGTGCGGGGCTTGTGCTCGTATCGCTTATCTACGACTTCAACCTATCGGCCTTCATCATCGAGGCGTTCTGGGTTGTGATCAGTATTGTGGGGCTCGTTCGCCTGAGCCTAAAACGGCGACAACCGTCCTCTGCAGAGCCCAACGCTAGCAAATTCGCGCAATAAGTCGAATTTAGCGTTTTGTTTTTCGATTTTGTTCGGACGCGCTCGCTTCCATAGCCCGTCCGTCCCATGCGCTTTTCATTTGTGTTGCACGCTCTACACAGCCTTGCTACCTCGATAGCAGCCCAGGCACCTTGCCTCAGCGCCTTCAACCAGCAGTTGGTTGCCTGCTGCAATGGAGCAGACCTATCCAATGCCGCTACGCTCAGCGCCGACCTCATCGCCCTCCCTATAGCTCGCTTGGTGATCTCAACACCTTCCAATAACTCGAGATCATCATGAAAGACCGTGTCGTCTTCTGACACGACCAATAATCGCCGCTTGCCCAACGCACCCTTTGGTGGCCTCTATGCTTACTCAACCTACTCGTCACAGCATCAATCGTATCGCATACGCTGCTGCCCTGCTGGCACTCGCTCTGTGTATATCAGCGGCAGAACATGCACACGCCGCAGAACCCACACCACCCAAAGCGAGCCTAGACATCCAAAAAGTAGCCGCACTCGTCTCAGCAGTCGGTGAAGAATATGCCTATGCCATTACTGTAACCAACGTAGGAGCCACAGACCTTTCCAACCTCTCTATCTTCGATGACCTTGCGCTGGGTCTCCTCTTCAAGTCTGTGTCGATTTCCGACCCCAATGGCTCGTGCACCGATACGTTGTCGCCCGATAACATCTACCGCATTGTGTGCAATATGGCGACGCTCGGGCCCGGTGCAGCCGTGACGATGACGATTCTGGTTGAAGCCTTCGTCAACGGGGCCTTCGAGAACTACGCCACGGCATCGGCGAATCAAGTACCCACGGTGACTAGCAATACCACTACGACACAAGTGTTTCAAGCGGGCACACCATTTCCAAAACTCAATGTCACCCTCGACGGGCCATCGACGGCAGCGGTGGGTGATCAGGTTGAATACACGGTCGCCGTTGAGAATACAGGTACGGGAGCCGCTTCTAACACCAATCTACGGAGCAACATCCCCGATGCCTTAACATTTGTCTCCGCGACGGCCTCATCGGGTGGCTGCATCATGGCAAGCGACTCAGACAATGATGGCCGGGCGGAAGTACTGTGTAACTTTGGAGCCGTAGATGCTGGTACCGGCATTACAGCCGCTCTTGTGTTTGAGGCGAATGCAGCAGCAGCGGTAGGCGTCGGCGCCTCTATCGGGTTTTTTGGAGCACCGGGACGGCTGTTCAGCGACATCAAACAAACGGTTATTTCAGCAGCCGCCCAAGCACAGCTCTCCGTAGAGAAAAGCGCCCCAACCGAAGTAGTTGCGGGCAGTATGCTCGCCTTCACCCTCACGGTCACGAATGGAGGTTCTGCTGCGGCTACGAACGTCCAACTCACGGATCTCATAAACAACACGATCCTCAGTTTCAGCAACGCCACAGGCTGCGACGACCTCATCCAGAACACCGATAATGATGACACGCTACTCACCTGCAGCCTCGGTACCATCCCTGCTGGGCAAAGCAAGGAAGTAGTACTCACCTTCAGCACCACGACCACAGACGTGGTCACCGAGGTACTCAACCGAGCCACAGCAACGAGCGACAACAGCCCGGATGCTCAAAGTAACACGACGACTACGACGATTCAGCTTCAACAACCGGGGCTGTCCATAACAAAGCGTGTGTTGCAAGATTTTGACATTTACTTAGGCGGCTTCATCTCATATGTAATAACCGTTACCAATACCGGCAATGTAGATCTCTTCGCTGTGCGCGTTGAAGACGCAGTACCTAATAACATCTTAAGCCTCGATCTTGAAGCCGTAGAAGAGTCCATAGAAGAATCCGCCGATAACGACATTGAGTGTGGTGCAACGTCATTACCTGACGTTCCCGACAATACGATCATCACGTGCGAACTGGGAAAAGCGGGCCCCCTTGCCCCGGGCAAAAGCAAAACTTTTACGCTGATCTTTGACGTAATAGGAGCAAGTGAAGGGGACCTCAAGAACCGTGCAAAGGCAATTGCTGGCAACCTTGAAGTGGAAAGCGAAGAAACCTCTACCCCCATCAATGTTCCTAAACTGACTGTCTCTAAACAAGGGCCTGCAATTGCTTATATGAATAAGCCCTTCGACTATACATTGCGGATATCTAGCCTTGAATCAGAAGCTGATATCCGCGATGTGAGACTTGAAGATGTGATATCAGGCTCACTTTTCAGGACTGATGTTAGGTTGGTTAGTTCAAATACGGGTGGATCGTGTGATCCCCTTAGACCTGATGTACAAAAAATCACCTGCCGCTTCGACAGATTCAAAAGCAATGGGAGTGCAGAGATTCGCGTCACCGTCACCCCCCGCGAGCTTACAATCGTTGAAAACGTTGCACGCGTAGTGCGGGGACAGGCCACCATTTCAGAAAGCCTCCCCGTCGTTACGAACATAAAAGATGCGGCTACGCTGACAGTCAGCAAAGAGGGTCCTACTACGGCCAATGTTGGCAAGATGCTATCCTACACCATTACCGTCACCAACACAAGTTCATCGGATGCCACTGGTGTCGAACTCGAGGACCTCGTTCCGGCCGAACTCACTTACTCCGATCACATGGGCTGTGACAACTTTGCCCAATTCACCGGTTTAGACGACAGGGTAACCATCACGTGTGCCTTTGATAGCATACCCGCTGGAACAAGCAAAGTGGTCACACTCAATTTCACCGTGAACGAAACCGATGCCACGGAGATTGACAATACGGTCAAGGTGATATCAGACACAGCCCGCGATGTGGAAGACACAGCAACCACTGCCATCCCTTCTCTGTCTATCGAAAAAAGCACACTACAGGACTTTGTATACGAGAACAACCAGATCACCTATACCATTGTTGTCTCCAATTCTAGGACGACCGATGTCACCAATGTCGAACTCCAAGATATCGTACCCAACGATATCCTTAGGCTTGACGATTACCTCGGATGTACGGGCCTAACCCAGACGCCAACGGGATCTACCACACTCATTAGATGCCCTATTGGTACTATCCCAGCCGGAGGAAGCGAATCGGTTGTACTTGTCTTTACAGTAAAAGACACCGACTTCACAGAAGTCACCAATTCTGCCACGGCCACCTATAATGAGGGCCTCGAAGCAGAAAGCAATTCGGTGACGACAGAGATCAGAGCCGGTACTGCCCTTGGCATCGAACTAAAAGCCCCTCCTCTAGCAGGTGTAGGAGACTTCCTTGAATATACTTTTGATGTGACCAATGGAGGAGCTGCCGAAGCCGTTGGGGTTCAGGTGGCCACTACGGTCGACACCCAAATCCTGTCCTACTCCAGCCAAAACGGATGTGACTCACTGACGCAAACGCCTAATAAGCATGCAGGAACCCTCTTTACTTGTGGGATGGGTGAGCTTAGCGTAAGTGACGAAAACAATCGGGCATCGCTCATCTTTGTCGTACAAGAAACGCAAGAGCCGTCCATTCAGCTCAGCGCGATGGTCACTGCTGACAATGCACTTGATGTAGGCAGTTCTACGCTCGAGACCATACTCAAGCAACCTGCTCCTAATACAGTCATCGAGCGTGATAATTCAGTAGGATTCACAACGACCACCATGCTTACCCCTCCTCAGCTGTCTTTCAGTGCGGATTTTGGTGATCCAGATAGTGCCCCCGACAAGAGCTATACATGCTATAAACGATTGAGTCCGTCCTTAAGCTTCGACCTTACAGGAGGCACGGCCCAGCGTGTCATGCTTGAAGACGTACCGTTGCAAGCCCAGTTGCTGACGCTCGATCTTGGGATGGATGTACTTTATTCGATCCAAGCTGAGGGCAGCACGCCCCTCTCCTTTGAATACACCCTCCCCGACAACATCATTGCTCCCATTGGACTGGCCTGTGGCCGTGAGGAAACGCTCTATACCAATGAAGTCCGAACAATCGGCCTTATGGACGAAGACGGTGAACTCATTCTCGATCTTGGCCTCTCATCGATCAAGGGAATACCGGATCTCACCAAAACTCTATCTGAAATGGTGAACAACGATGAGAAAGAAGACAACGAACCAACCCTCTACATAGGTTTCTTTGGAGATCAAGCGAACACGCCAACACGCATCGAGGCCACGTCTCCAATGGAGTTTACGTCTGGACTCACCTTGGAGGGACTCAGCATGATTCCGCTTCAAAAGGATGCTACGGATCCCATTGTTATCATTGATGGATCCAACTGCATGGCGCCTTGTAATGGCATCACATTCCGGGGCGGAGCCAGTAGACTAAGCAACATTGGCATTGAAAACTTCCCCGGCTACGGCGTGGTGCTTGCGGACCAAGGCGGCGACATCATTTCAGGTGCCAAGATCTCGAACAATGCTCGTGGTGGCCTGCTAATTGACGGAACGGATGGCAACGTAGTTGGAGGTATGGAGGAGGCCGCGAATGTCTTTTCTGGCAACGGCGGCCCCGGCGTAACCGTGACCTCCGGGACGGGCAATACGTTCATGATGAATACCTTCGTCGACAACGAAGGACTCGGCATTGACCTCGGCCCGATTGGCGTAGAGAGCAATGACGTGGGTGATGGCGACACCGGGGCCAATGGCCTGCAAAATCACCCCATGCTAACACGTGTGGTAGCCGGAGGAACATCTACTGTCGCAGGTGAGCTCGTAAGTACGCCGGAAACCTCCTTCACCCTCGCGTTCTATGCTAGCGACGCCTGCGACGCGTCAGGCTATGGGGAAGGAGCACGCTTCCTAGGGCTTGGCTCTGCCACGACCGACGCATCCGGCAATGCCACGTTCACGACAGGTGGACTTCGTGCCATCACTGACACCGAGTATATCACCGCCACAGCCACCGGTCCCGAGGGCACCTCAGAGTTTGGCCCTTGCATCCAACCCAGTACCAGCGTAGCAACGGAAGCTGAGAACGTGCCTACGACGTTTGCCTTGCATGCCCCCTTCCCCAATCCGTTTTCCTATACCACAACCCTCACGTTTGACCTGCCGGAACCGACAAGCGTTACCTTACGCCTCTTCGATGTGTTGGGGCATGAGATCAATACACTGACCAATAACATGTATACGGCTGGCCGCCACAGCGTCGTATTCGATGCATCCGACCTTGCAAGCGGCATCTACTTCGTGCGCCTTGAGACGTCCAACGCATCCGTAGTCCAAATGATGACACGCACGCGATAGCACATGCTCTATTTCCAGAACGCCCATCCTACCATGCGTCCCTTTCTCCTTACGTTCGTCGGCCTCTGCTTGCTTTCGTGCGCCCCAACCTCTTCTCCGCCCAGCATCGACCTAGACGAACTCACTATTGCAGAGATCCACGCTGCCTATGCGGCGGGCGACTACACCGCTGAGGATCTCACCCGCGCCTACCTTGCCCGCATCGAAGCGCTGGATCAGCCAACGGGCCTGAATGCCATCGTCCTCGTCAACCCGGACGCCCTTGCCGACGCGCAGGCCCTCGACCGCGAGTATGCCGAGACCGGGCAGTTACGCCCGCTCCACGGCATCCCGATGATCGTAAAAGACAACTACAACACCGCGGGCTTGCAAACGACGGCGGGCTCGGCGGCACTGCGTGGGTTTGAGCCGGAGACGGATGCGTATCAGGTACGTGTGTTGCGTGAAGCTGGCGCGATTGTGTTGGTCAAGTCGAACATGGCCGAATGGGCGTTTAGTCCGCGGCACACCGAAGGCTCGCTGGCTGGCACCACACGGAACCCGTACAACCTTGGGCACGTCCCGGCGGGCTCCAGTGGCGGCACAGGCGCAGCCGTTGCAGCCAACTTCGGCACGATTGGCCTCGGCACCGACACCGGCAACTCAATCCGTGGCCCTTCGTCGCACAACGCGCTTGTCGGCATCCGGTCGACGCTCGGCCTGACCAGCCGCGAAGGCATTGTCCCGCTCTACTTGCGCAACGACGTGGGTGGGCCGATGTGCCGGACGGTGGAAGATGCGGTGCGGGTGCTCGAAGTCATCGCAGGGCACGACACCAACGATCCCATCACCGTACAAAGCGAAGGCATCATCCCCGAAAATTACACGCAATTCCTAGACACCGACGGCTTACAGAACGCACGCATCGGCGTACTGCGGGAACTGAGTGATGCCGATCCGCACCCCGAAGTCGCCGCGCTGTTCGAACAAACGATTGCGGATATGGAACGGCTGGGGGCCACGGTGGTCGATCCCGTCGAGATACCCGACTTCAGTACGCTGCGCCAGAACCAATGGTGTGCTGAGTTTCGTACGGATGTGGAAGCCTACCTCGCCGAATACGTCCGGTGGGATTCGCTGCAAACCATTGAAGACATCATCGCTTTTGGCGGCACCTCGGACTTCGTGAGCAACGGCCTCGCGTACCAACGCGACAACAGTGGGCGCAGCATCGATGTGCCCTGCGGCAATGCGTTCACCGATCCGCTGCGTATGGCCTTCCGCAACGCCATCGAAACCGAGATGAACCGCCTCGAACTCGACGTGATCATCTTCCCAAGCTGGAATCATCCACCCGCGCTGATCGACCAGTTCAATGAAGGCTACAAAGGCGATAACTCGCAGATTATCTCGCCACATACCGGCCAACCCGCCATCACCGTGCCGATGGGATTCACCTCGGGCAACCTACCCGCTGGCGTACAAATCCTCGGCCGCATGTTCGACGAGCCCACACTGATCCGCGTTGCCTACGCCTACGAGCAAGGCACTCTCCACCGTCGCACGCCCGTGCTAGCGGGAGCACCTTAAATACAAACAAGAGCCGTACCGACCATCGCTGCATACCGCCCAAACATTACTGATGCGTGATGCAATACCTCTTCGTCTCAAATTTCGTTTTTAATCGGGTTAGGCCTGCGCTCGGCCGCTGGCTATTGGCCGTTGGCCATGGAGTCTCCATTCCCACATTGTGCCTCATCCGATCAATACCATCAATCCTTTCGGTTCTTGCTATATCAATAGCAGCAACACACATTTAGGAACTCAAGTTTGGACCTACCTGTCCAAGCTTGAGGAGACGAAGAGTGGAAGAGCCGAAGCGTCGAAGACGGCTGGGATTATGGCTGGAGTGTATCTAGATCATAGCCTACTTCGCTCCAAAGCGGGACCTCATGCGTTAGCATTTACAGCCAACGGCAGATACTCGAGCGTCTGGCCGAGGCGCTTGGCGCAGCACTTTGCTTTTGCGAAGCCTACGACATGAGTCGCGGCTAAGAAGCAGTTTTTCGTAGCTCTGTTGCCCGTTTTCTAGCTAGCTGCGTTCGAAAAAGCGGAGTTCTTCTTGTTCCATCAGCACCTCGCCGAAGGTAAGGTCTTCGGCGGCTAAGATGAGGAGGGTAGTAGGCAGCCCTTCTAGGCGTGCTTGCATGCCTTCGTAGTATGTTACAAAGTCGTCGGTCGCGGAGGGCTCCGCCAACCCGACAAGGATAAGGTCGGTGTCCTGCGAGGTCTCGTGGAGTACCGTCGCGAACGGTCGATCTTGCGCGATGATCACGTCTGGGATGGCTCCGGTATGGATGCGGCCGAGGACATTATGGAGATGGCGCTCAGCTTGTTCTCGGGCGCGCTCGTTCGGAACAACCATGCGGACATACACCTCAGCGGCGCGCCACTCCAAGCTGGTACGCATCAGGTAGGCAAGAATGATCATCAGGCTACCATTTTTTCGTAGTCCACCCCACCACACATCGATGCGCCGTCGCTGCCCGAAACCCTTCTCCTCGTTGTAGCGCACAACGACCGTATTGCGCTTAGCATGAAGGATGTTCGCCAATGTGGCACAATAGTCAGCTCGGTGCGAGGCGACTTCGCTATCGCCAAGGATTACGGTATTGGGCACGAGCGCTCCTAAGCCATACGTCTCAACGAGTTTTTTGGCTCCAGCGAATGGACTAGAAGCTGACGCGATCCGCGCCAAGCCACGCACGCCATGTTGCCGCATATAGTCAGCAATGGAGGCCTCCAACTTATGCATGCGCTCAGCAGAGAAGGTCGCCTCAGGCACGACCGTCGCTACGGTCATCAGTGCTCGGTTGTGCGTGAGGGCTGCGGCCAACTCGACGAGGT
>CAYYHN010000049.1:0-6790 GCA_964471245.1 uncultured Rhodothermaceae bacterium
ACATGGTGCAGCAGTTGCGAAATCCTTCCATCCAGATGACTCTTGCGTAAGTCCTTAGACGTACAGGTAATCACCATGCGCTAGGTGGTATGTCCGCTCGATGTTGTTCCACTGTGGGTCGTCTTCGTATATGAAGCGTTTTTCGTAACCAAATTGCGCCGGAAGAACCATGCGTGCGTCATCGGCATGGAAAGTTTCTGTGGTCTCTCGATCTGTATTCCGGATTTTGGAAGAGCAATCGGTACTGATGAAAAACAGGTCCCACCCTTCAGCGCATAGGCCCGAGGTCCAGAACCATTGGCTAATGCCGGGTGGTCTGTAGTCTACACGAAAGGAAAAGGTAAGTGCTTCCAACGTATCTGGATCGACTTCCATATTGGGATCTGCTGATTCGTCTAGAACGAGCGTGTGGTGACTACGCCATGCCCATTCTATGGGGTCATCCGAACTAGCGCGCGCAAAGGTGGGGAGCACCTCGTCTACAAAGGATGGGAACTTACCCGAATAGGGTTTGGCCGCAGAGCGTGGTAGGTACATTAAGCCGTTTGCCTGCCACCCCTCCCCGAGTTCAAAACTCAATGCGAGCGGTCCATGTTCGATGCGCTCGGCGGGCATAGCGGTGAACTGTGCAACTACAGGCGCAGCCCAAAGGGCAAGGACAAGCAGTAGGGCAGAACGCTTCATGGCAACGCTAGCAGGTGACAAAGGCCGAGACATAGTAGGTGTATCGGTGAAATAATGCCATATCTAAGGGTATCGTGCTGAAAAAGCTTACTGCACGTAGGGGTTGTGGTTGCCTTGGATGGCGGCAATGCGTTCGTCGCGCGTCCGCTCCCAGTCGTCGACGGGGTCCATGCGGTTCCATGCTTCGAGCAACTGGCGGTCTTGATCGGAGAGGCGGATGCCGTACGTGTCGCTCATGTAGAAATAGATGCGGGCCACATCGCCCATCACCTGCTCTGGTGGCTCCGCACGGCGGATGGAGCGATCGACCTCGAAGTTACACGCCCCGTACTCGCGCGCTTCGCCCTCGACCATGCCCCAATTCAGGTTGCTGCGGTCGCCATTGATTTCGCCAACGGCAGGGACGAGGTTATGAAGGTCGTTGTGCGCCGCACGGAAAACCGGATCGATCTCTTCGCAACAGTCGCGCCCCTTGAACGTGTCACCATCGCGGTCCGTGCACATGGGCTCGCGCCAACACTGGCGGTGTTGGCCAAAGTGGTACGCTGGAAAGACATGCTCGGCCTCGATGCGTTTCGCTCGTTCGATGCCTTCTAGCTGACTCATGCGGCAGCTATTCAGATCGACGTGGCGGCCGGGGCTGTAGTCGCAGCCGCAGTAAAACGAGACGCGCTGGTCTTCGTAGACGCGGCTGTAGAGTAGGCGCTTGGCCAAGACAAACGACGACGGCGTGTTGGGCAGGTTCGCTGCTGCTACGTCATCGTATTCGTAGGGCGGCGTGTTCTCGGTGATCTCCGTCGCACCTTCAGGGAAGATGTTTTCGCCGAGCAGCGCGTTCACAACGCCGCCAAACTCGGGCCAGATAAACCCGGCTACGATAAGGCCGAGGACCAGTAACAGGCTCCAGCCGGATGCTTTTTTCTTGGAGGTCTTGCGCCGAGCCATAGGACGAGGGGAGGTCGGGAGCGATAAACGGGTCGCGAACTAGCGGATCACCGTCACCATGTCGGGGATGACGAAGGCGTTGGGGAAGCGCTGCTGGATGAAGGCGAGGGCGTTGTCGGCTTCGGAGCGCGTGGCGAAGTCGCCAAGGCGGATGCGGTAGTACGGCTGGCGGTAGACGTTGTGTACGTCGAGGGTTTGCAGGCCGTCAGGCCGCTCGCTAGCGGTTAAGCTGCGCCACCATGCTTTGGCGTCTTCCTCTAGCTGGATAGCGTCCTGCTTGTCTTGCGTATTCAGCACTTGCACGCGGAAGCCTTGCAGCGTCTGTGTTGTGCCACGTCCGGCACGGTTGTCCATCAACTGCTGCGGCACACGGTGCTCAAGGCTTGGCGCAGGTGGCGGCGCATCCGGGTAGACCGAGGCGTCGAAGTCCTCGTAGTCAGCCAAGTCATACGTCACGGTTGGCGTATCCGTCGTCGGGTCGGGATTCGGATCGGTGGTGGCTTGGCTACTTGAGCAGGCAGCAAGCACAAAGGCCAAGAGCGGCAGCAGCAGGAAACGGTTCATAGGGAACTCAAGTTGTGGCCAACTTTCGTGTGTCTGGGTATGTGGACGTTCGGTAAGCTGATACGTTTGCTTCCGTAGGGAGCGCATGGGTACGTGATACCGCCCTTGGTGCGATACGTTCTGGATATGCTGGAAGAATGCGAGCAGTTAATAGTCGCTGGTACTCGTGAGGCCCTTGACAATGGCAACCGAGGCGCTAGCCCCGATGCGTGTCGCACCCTGTGCAATCATCGTCTCAGCATCCTCGCGCGAACGCACGCCACCTGAAGCCTTCACGCCCATCTTCGAGCCTACCACACGGCGCATCAACTGGACGTCTGAAGCCGTCGCGCCGCCTTTCGAGAAGCCTGTCGAGGTCTTGACGAAGTCGGCCCCTGCGTTTTGGCAGAGCACGCACGCGATCACCTTTTCTTCGTCGGTCAGCAGCGCAGTTTCGAGGATGACTTTCACAACGATGCCGTGCGTTTGCCGAGCCGCTCGCACAACCTGCCGAATGTCGTCTTCGACGGCTTCGTACTGCTTGCTTTTCAGCAGCCCAATGTTGAGCACCATGTCCACCTCCGTGGCACCGTCGCGGATGGCGAGTTGGGTTTCCAATGCCTTGGTTTCGGCACGCGCCGCGCCCAGCGGGAAGCCAATGACGGTGCAGACGGCGATGGGCGTACCGCGCAACTCGGCGGCGGCAAATGGCACGTACGCTGGGTTCACACAGACCGAGGCGAAGCAATACGTCCGGGCTTCGGCGCAGAGGCTGCGGATTTGGTCTTCGCTGGTCTCAGGCTTGAGCGCGGTGTGGTCGATCATGCGTGCCAGCGGTGGAGCCAATTCACATGCCGAGAAGCCTGCGCGTTCCGGTTGGTCGGCGCGTACGCCAAACCGCTCGGCACCAGATTGCACCATGCGATGCAGCACCTGATGCAGGTAGGCATCAGGTCCCTGTGCCCGGTTGGGCACCCGCGCTTGCAAGCGCCCAATCAACTGTTCTTTCTGTTCGGTATTCATGACGCGAAAGATAGGGCGCAACAGGGCACCGAAGGAAGGGCGCGCAGATTTTCCTCAAATGGATCACAATTGAGCATGGAGGTCTTGCTGTAACGAATTACGGGTTACAACTGGCACCGCTCATACGTCCTGAAACGCATTCGCTTCGCGGTTTTTGCGTACGTGGGCGGGATCGAAGATGCGGCCATTCATGGTGACGTAGACGCCGGGAGGCATGGCTTGCACGGCGCCGATGGCAAAGCCGATATTGAACTCGGCGTCGCTGTGTTTGAAGCGGGCGGGTGTGAGCGAGCCAACGAGGACAACGGTTTTGTCGGTGATCGCATCGTGGACCGCGAGTACCTGTGCGGTGTCGACCATGGTGTCGGTGCCGTGCGTAATGAGCACGCGCTGGCAAGGAGCTTCGGCGACGTGCTGGGCAATGATTTCGCGGTCGGCGTCGGTCAACTCAAGGCTGTCTTTTTGCATGAGCGTTTGCACCTCGTACGTGAGGCCTGCATTGACTTGCCGCAAGATATCGACGATCTGTGGCGCACCGACTTTGAAGTCGCTGAGGGCGTCGAAGTACACTTTGTCGATGGTGCCGCCGGTGGTGAAGATCTGAAGGTCCATGCCGCTGCTTTGTCTAGATGTGTAAGCGCTTCCGAAAGGCGGCGCAAGATACGCGTTTGCATCGGATTTGCTATAGCAGATGCAGATTTTCTCAGCTAATGCGCACGCCACCGATGTAGGTGGCGACGGCAGCGTTGGGCCGGGCGTGGTAGAGCCAGTGATCTACGCTTGCCGCATCAAGCAAGACGAAGTCAGCACGCTTGCCCGCTTCGAGCGAGCCACAGGCGGAATCCTCACCGATGGCTTGGGCTGCGTACAGCGTGGCTCCTTTCAGCACTTCGGCTGGGGTCATGCGCTGCATCACACACGCCATCGTCATCGCCCACGGCAGGTGGTAACTCGGCGCGCTGCCGGGGTTGAAGTCCGTCGCCACGGCTACGGGTGCGCCCGCGTCGATGAATGCCCGTGCAGGCATCGGCGGCTGCCGCAGGTAGAACGTCGCCAGCGGCAAGCTGACGGCGACGACGCCTGCTTGAGCCATCGCGGCAATGCCTGCGGCCGACGTGTACTCCAAGTGATCCGCCGAGATTGCCCCCAACTCTGCAGCCAGTGCTGCACCGTCGCCGTCGTGTAGCTGATCGACATGGAGTTTGGGGCGCAGTCCGTGCTGGGCGGCAGCGGCCATGAGTTGCCGTGCTTCGTCGGGTGTAAATGCTGTGTCTTCGACAAACACATCGCAGAACCGCGCGAGATTTTCGGCGGCGATGGTGGGGAGCAACGCATCGATCAGCACCCGCATGTAGCCTGTGCGGTCGTGCTGGAATTCGGGGGGCACCACGTGCGCTCCGAGAAACGTGCCAACAAGCCGAACTGGCTGCAATGCCTTCAGCCGTTGGTACACACGCAGCGTCTTCAACTCATCCGCGACCGAGAGGCCATAGCCGCTTTTGGCTTCGACGGTGGTGATGCCTAGCCGCGCCATCTCTTTCAGCACTGTTTGGCTATGGGCAAGCAGGTCGGCTTCCGATGCTGCGCGTGTCTGTCGCATCGTACGAGCGATGCCACCGCCCTGCCTGGCCAAGTCTAGATAGCTCACGCCTTCAATCCGTTGCCTGAACTCATCGGCACGCCAGCCGCCGAAGGCGAGGTGCGTATGGGCATCGACCAAGCCGGGAATGACGATGGCGCCGCCTGCGTCTTCGCGGGGCCAGTCACTGTAGACTGTGGGTAAGTCAGTGGCAGGGCCGACCCAGCAAATGTGTCCGTCATCCCACGTGAGGGCTGCGTCGTCAATCGGGTGAATGGCTGCTTGGCCACCGGGGGCTGCACATGTGGCGAGGGTGCGAATATTTTGGAGCACAGGCATGGGCAACCACTAGGAAAAGCGTCATGAACGAGGGCGCGCGCAAGATACATGAACCCTTGCCTTTCGGGAAGAACGCCCATTTTTACCCTCGGCCTTGGCAGATCTTTTGCTCGTATGACACGTTCAGGGGCCGCGGGCCAAACAAATACCTGTAAATAGTACCGAAGGTCTATTACATTTGCCTGTTTACTGGCCGAAATTATACAGTCTATACCTTTTTCTGGACAACCCCGCCGCGCCTGACTTTTGCTACCATCAATCGGAATGACCATGCGACTCAACATTACCCCGCTGTTGCTGCTAGCAGCGCTTCTTCTTGCTGTGCCCATGGCGCAGGCACAAACCGCTGCCGTCAAAGGGCAACGCGTGAACTGCACCGGCGGCGCGGCAGCAGGATTTGGCTGTAGCAGCGTCGACCTGATGGGCTTGTTGCCCGGTCCCGAACTCGTGCTGCCTGGCGACCGCTTCCAGTCCACCAATGACATTTGGGGCTGGACCGACCCCGACACGGGCCGCGAATACGCCATCGTCGGTCGTGAGCGTGGCACGTCCTTCGTCGATGTCACGGATCCGCTGAATCCGGTGCTGCTGGGGGTACTGCCTCGTCGCGCAGGTTCGCCCGACAGCGTGTGGCGCGACATGAAGACGTATGCCAACCACGTCTTCATCGTAGCCGATGCAGCAGGTCTCCACGGCATGCAGGTGTTTGATCTCACCCAATTGCGCGGCCTTACTGGCGATGCACCTGTCCGGTTTGATGAGACGGCGCACTACGGCGGCTTTGGGAGTGCGCACAACATCGTTATCAACGAGGAGACGGGCTTTGCCTACGCCGTTGGAAGTAGTGGCGGCGAATCGTGTGGCGGCGGCCTGCACATGATCAACATCCAGATTCCCGCCACGCCACGCTTTGTGGGCTGCTTTGCAGACGAAGGCACAGGGCGCCGTGGTACAGGCTATTCGCATGATGCCCAATGCGTCGTCTACCGTGGCCCCGACCAAGACTACCAAGGCCGCGAGATCTGCATCGGCTCGAATGAGACCATCGTCAGCATCGCCGACGTGACCGACAAGGCGAATCCGCGCATGATCGCTCGTGTCGAGTACCCGAGTGTCCGCTATGCTCACCAAGGCTGGCTTACCGAAGACCAGAAGTACTTCGTGCTGGATGATGAACTCGACGAAGGCAGCACCGTGGGGCTTACGCGCACCATCTTCTTCGATTTCGAAGACCTCGATGACCCGCTCTTCATGTACGCGTTCGATGGCACCACCACGGCGCGTGACCACAATCAGTACATTCGTGGCAACTACGTCTTCCAGTCGAACTACGCTAGTGGCCTCCGTATCCTTGACATCAGCGACATCAATGCGCCCGTAGAAACGGCATTCTTCGACACGTACACCCCGAACGATGCCGCAAGCTTCTCGGGGTCGTGGAGCAACTACCCATACTTTGAGAGTGGCAACATCATTGTAAGCAGCGGCCGCGAAGGGTTGTTCGTCTTGCAACCCGTTGGCCTCACGGGTCTAATCACCAGCAATGATACGCCTGCCGAAGTACCACAGACGCATACGTTCACGGCGGCCTATCCGAACCCATTCACCGACGAGACAGCGCTTGAGTTGACCGTAGAGACATCGCAGAATGTGGCGGTGCAGGTCTACGACATCTTG
>CAYYHN010000049.1:6809-12295 GCA_964471245.1 uncultured Rhodothermaceae bacterium
GCTGCACAGTGGCATCGTCACTGCAGGCACTCCGCTGCAGCTTCGCCTCGAAGGCAACGACCTCCCAAGCGGCCTCTACGTAGCGCGCGCCGCAGGTGTATCGTTCACGGCCACGCAGGTACTTGTGCGCGTCGACTAAAGCGTTTGATGCACGGTTAGATGACTTGATGAGACGAGGATGCGGTGGTATCGTGTCCTCGTCTCGTCGTTTTTGCTCTTGGTAACCCGGATGATGCTATGCGATTGCCTGCGTTGGTCTGTCTGATCCTGTTGATGATTGCGCTGCCTACACAAGCGCAAGAGGTCGTCCGTGATGGCAAGACGGCGACAGCGGGCTCCGAGGAGACGTTTCTGTTTAACGTGGCAAAAACGGCGGGTGCTGAGGTGCCTTGCACCAATGGCGTGGCGGCAGGTTTTCCTTGCGACAACATCGACTTACTGGCGCATATGCCCGTGGGCGCTCTAGGCGCGTTTGGTGGCAATCGGCTGAACGACATTTGGGGCTGGACGGACCCGGCGACAGGTCGTGAGTACGCGCTGGTCGGCCGCACGGATGGTGTGGCGTTCGTTGATGTAACGGACCCGGAGGTCCCCGCCTATTTAGGCGATCTCCCGCTCCATGTTAACGGTCGCCCATCGACGTGGCGCGATATTAAGACCTATCAAAACCATGCGTACATCGTGGCCGACGGTGCGGGGAGCCATGGTATGCAGGTCTTTGATCTGACGCAACTCCGCGGAGTGACCGCGCCCACGCGTTTCACCGCGACAGTACACTACGATCAGATCGGCAGCGCACACAACATTGTCATCAACGAGACCACAGGGTTTGCCTACGCAGTCGGGACGAGTAGCGGCAGAACGTGTAGCGGTGGGTTGCACATGATCGACATTCGTCAGCCCGACCAGCCGCAGTTTGTTGGCTGCTTCGCAGATCCCGGCACGGCGCGCGGCTATTCGCACGATGCCCAATGCGTCATCTACAACGGTCCAGATACGGACCACCAAGGCAAAGAAATCTGCATTGGCTCGAACGAAGACGCCATCAGCATCGCCGATGTGACGGACAAAGACCAGCCTGAAAGCATCGCCGTGGCGACGTATCCGAACGCAGGCTACGTGCATCAGGGTTGGCTCAGCGAAGACCACCGCTATTTCTTCCTCGACGATGAGTTCGATGAGTCGCGCCTGAGCAGCGGTACGCGCACCATCATCTGGGACCTCGAAGACCTCGACGATCCGCAGGTGCTGTCGATCCGTACCTCGCGCATCACGTCGATCGATCACAACCAATACACGATGGGGGACCGCCTCTATCAAGCGAATTACACGAGTGGCCTGCGCGTGCTCAACATTATCAACCCAGCAGATCCTGTCGAGATTGGCTATTTCGATACGTATCCACAAGACGATGCTGCGCGTTACAGCGGGGCATGGAGCGTCTACCCGTTCTTCGAGAGCGGCACACTCATTGTCAGCAGCATTCGCGAAGGATTGTTTGTGCTGCGGCTAGGGGCAACGGCCTTCGCCACAAGTCTATCCCGCGTCGATGTGCAACCGCAGGGCAATGGCTTGGAACTTGTGTGGGATATGGACGCCGAGCGCGCCAACACGGGTTTCGCCATTGAGGTGAGCCGGGTGAATGAAGACGTGTTCGAAGAAGTCGCCTTTGTGCCCAGCCTCGGCGATACCGACGCACCGCGCAGCTACCGCTACGACCTGCCTGATCTACCACCTGGTGCGTACCTCGTCCGCCTGAAGCTTATGTCGGCGAGCGGAAGCACGCGCCTCAGCGATGCTGTTGAGATTTTCGTCGTCCCCGACACACACGTGCTCGACAGCTACCCCAATCCCTTTGCTGATCAACTGCGTATAGACTTGCTGCTCAAGCAATCCCAGCAGGTCCAGATTGCTGTCTACAACGTCCTTGGTCGCCACATCGCGATGGTGCATGATGGACTACTCGAACACGATACACGTCATCAGTTCAGCCTCGAAGCTGCCAACCTACCTGCTGGCACCTACTTCGTGCGTATCGAAGGGGAGCGCTTTGCCGAAACGCGTGAGCTGACACTCGTGCGGTAGCTATCCCAAGCTTGAAGGATGGACAGTTTGGAGGGTTGGAAAGGTGAAATGTGGGCAGTCATGCTGATTTCCAGCAGTCGCCCTCTCCATACGTTCATTCTTTCCAACCCGCGAAAGCTGGATACAGCTTGAGCATTAGGCTCTTGCCTCGATCAAGGCTTGCACGTCGGCATCTTCGGTGGTCTTTCGGCCTTTCAGCAGCATTCGCCACTGGTCGCCCTCCCGTCGTGTGCTGTACACCGTCATCTGTAAGATGTCTTGCTCTTCGATGACGGTGCGCACCTTGACGACGACGTGAGCCATCGTATCCTCGGGTAGGGTGCCGAGCACGCGATACGTGATGAGGGGCCGCGGCTCGGCTAAAATGTCGCCCGCCTGAAACGTCATGTAGCGCACAAAAAGATCGCGTGGGGCAAGTGCGCGGAGCGTAGCTTTGTCGAGGTTAGGGCCTACGAGGGTCGCCAATTCATCGTCGGTTTTGGCTTGGGAAGCGAAGGTCACTACTCCATCGCGGAAGTGCTGCAACGCGTCAGCGTCCATCAGGTCGGCGCACGTCGACCAGTCGCCTGCATGGAACGCATCGAGGTAGGTGGCGATGAGGGCTTCGGGAGTGCTGCGGTCGGCCATCAGAGATGCGCGGGGTTGTGCACGGTGCGTGCGGTGACACGATTGCCGGTGTTGCGCGTACTTGCAGGCTCAAAGAGCAAAATATGCGCCTCTTCTTCGGCCACGGGCCTGTGTTCGACGCCGCGCGGTACGATCACGATGTCGCCCTCGGCAAGTTCTACGACGCGATCCCGATAGTGCATGGCAAACGCGCCTTTGACGACGAGAAACAACTCATCTTCCTCTTCATGATGGTGCCAGTCGAACGCCCCTTTGATGCGTGCCAGCTTGACGTGCTGGCCGTTGAGTTCGCCCACGATGTGCGGCTGCCAGAAACCGTCGATTTGCGCGAACTTGTCCACAAGGGTGATTTTATCCATGTCTAACAATAGCGTAGGGTGAGGTACCAAGGGCGGCTTGGGTTTCGTCGGCATCAGCCCACCAGACGGCATTGCCGAGGTGGATGGACGCGTCGTTGAGTGCGATGCCAAACGCCCCGCCGCGCCAGTCGGGGTACATGGCTTCACGCAGACCGGGTAGTGCTTCGTCCATGCGGTGGCACGGCTTCGTCTCGCCATAAATTTGCAGTCGGGCGTCGCCGATGCACAAGACCTTCCGGCGGCTGTTAGCGAGCGATAGGCCGCGTACCATCAGGTTGGCACGGCGTGCTTTGGGGGGAAGCGAACCACCTAAGTCGACCATCAACTGCTGCCAGATGGCTTCTTCGATCAGTGTGACCTGGCGCTTGCGGCCTTGATCGGCGTTCCCTACAAGCCCACGCCCTGCCACAAGCTCAGTCGCTTCTACCGCATCCATCGGGCCACGCTTGAAGCGTTTGAGCCAGATGGCAACGAGGGTGCCGTGCGGTTTGTTTAGCATAACAGACGTGGGCTGAATTTCTTCGCACAACATCGGCATCTGTTGGGAAAAGACCAAGGCCTAATCGTGGGCGCTTGCTGGTTTCTTTGGGTGTGAATTGAAAAGACATGTGGCGTGTACAACTGTTCTTCCCGAACTTGCGCCGTCATCACATCCAGCCTGATATACGCATGACTCCGCAACAAGCTGCCAAGCAAGCCGTCGCCTCCCACGTCGTCAACCTTATAGAAGATGGGATGCGTCTTGGCCTCGGTACAGGGTCCACGGCGGCGTTAGCCATTGCTGCCCTCGGTCGTCGCATCGCTGAGGAGGGCCTACACGTCGTCGGGGTACCCACGTCGTTTGCCGCCGAGCGCCTCGCCCGTCAGCACGGCATCCCGACGACGACCTTCGACACGGTGGATCGCCTCGACCTTGCCTTCGATGGTGCAGACGAGGTTGATCCAGCGCTGGCGCTCATCAAAGGGCGCGGGGCGGCGCACACCCGCGAAAAAATCGTCGCCGCGCAAGCTGATCGCTTTGTGGTCCTCGTGGATGACTCGAAGCTTGTCGATCAACTCGGCACACGGATGCCGCTGCCCGTGGAGGTATTGCCTATGGCGTGCACCCCGGTGATGCGCACGCTCGAAGCGCTCGGCGCACGTCCCGAACTTCGTATGGGGCAAGCCAAAGACGGCCCTGTCGTCTCAGACCAAGGCTTCTGGATCATCGATGCTCACTTCGCCAACGGCATAGCCGACGCTGTAACCCTCAACCGTACCCTGCTCGACTTGCCCGGCGTTCTCGACCACGGCCTGTTCCTCAGTCTTGCTACCGACGTACTCATCGGTTACCGCGACGATGGGCGGGTGGAGGTACGTAGTTCGTGATTCGTACGTTCACATTCGTGTGTTATTGGTGTTGCTCCGCGGAGCAACGACGTTCAGCTTACTTCAGCTTGAACGTGATCGGCAGCGACATTTTGACGCGTACCGCTTGACCCCGCTGTTTGCCCGGCTTGAACTTAGCCGTGCGAATGGCGCGGAGTGCCTCTTCGTCGCAACCAGCACCGATGCCGCGTGCGACTTCGGGGTTGACGACGTTCCCTTGCTCATCCACGATGAACTGGACGAAGACGCGGCCTTCGACTCCAGCTTTCTTGGCGATTTCGGGATACTTGATTTTGCTTTGCAACTCACCGAGGCCACCGATCAACTCAGGCATTTGCTCAACGATCACGAAAAATGGTGGATCTGCGGTTTGGGACTCCTCGGGTTGTTCAGGAGGTATTGGCGGAGCTGTGAGTGGCACATCAACATCTAGGATCGCATCAAAAGAGAGCGCGTCCTCTTCAAGAATGCTTTCGTCATCGATAACAATCGGCTGTATTGGTCGGGGAGGCGGAGGAGGTTTTTTGAAATGCTGGGTGGGTACCATTTCCTCAAAGGCTATAGGCTCATCTACAATGAACATAATCTCTTGGACTGGGCTGATGGCCCAAGGTGCACGAAATGCTAGGATGAGCATCCCCAATGAGGCGATGAGACCGAGTTGGATCGTCGTTGTATAACGACGCCGTAGGTTAGCCTGCGGTTTTTTTCTTGATTGCATAAGATGTGTGCCAATCTAAATGAACGAACCTGAAACCATTGTTGGTACGCTGAAAAGAAGACACACGATACTTGGTTTAGTTGCTAATATGGAGGGGTATTTAAGCTAGTTTTGGCTTGTGGATTTTGTGTTGGCGAAAATATAAGCATGCATCTTTTTTATTTCTCCCTCGCACATCATAAGACTAGACCAACTCGTGGAACTGCAAAAAACAAGAAACCCCGCCGCCGGATGGCAGCAGGGCTTCCTGTGCAAGCAGTGTGATAGGTTGTTGGTGTTGCTCCGCGGAGCAACGACGTTCAGCTTACTTCAGCTTGAACGTGATC